>NZ_DAIUJO010000014.1:0-46316 GCF_036848755.1 Sinomonas sp.
AGACGATGCCCTTGTTCGCCATGCCGAAGATGAACGCGCCGATCGCGCCGCCGACCGCAGAGCCGTAGCCGCCGGTGAGGAGGCAGCCGCCGATGACCGCGGCGATGATGTAGAGGAACTCGTTGCCCACGCCCTCGCCCGACTGAACGGTGTTGAAGGCGAAGAGATTGTGCATTCCGAGGAGCCATCCGCAGAACCCGACGCCCATGAAGAGCCCGATCTTGGTCTTCGTCACAGGTACGCCCACGGCGCGGGCGGCGTTCGCATCGCCGCCGACCGAGAAGATCCAGTTGCCGACCCGGGTCCGCAGGAGGATCCACGAGGCGATCAGGACGAGGACGATCCAATAGAAGATCGGGATCTTGATGTCCATGCCGGCGATCGTCAGCTCCGAGGCGAAGACGGCCTGAGCCGAGTCGAAGCCGTCCATGTCGGCGATCGACGGCGAGGAGACGCTTCCGCCGATGAGGCGGGTCAAGGCCAGATTGAGGCCTGAGAGCATCAGGAACGTCGCGAGGGTGACGATGAAGCTGGGCAGCCTCGTCTTGACGAGGATGATGCCGTTGACGAATCCGATGCCGAGGGAGACGACGAGCGCCAGCAGCACTCCTATCCAGATGTTGAACGAGAAGTACCAGGAGAACAGGGACGCGGTCAGGGAGGAGGTGATGACGGCGACGCCGGCGGAGAGATCGAACTCGCCGCCGATCATCAGCAGGGAGACGGCGACCGCCATGATGCCGATGGTCGAGGACCCGTACAGCACAGTCGCGAACGCATCGGGCTGGAGGAAAGTGCTCGAGACGAGCGAGAAGAACACGAAGAGGACGATCGCTCCGACCAGAGCCCCGATCTCGGGTCGCGTCAGGAGCTTGCGAAACGAATTGCGCTGGCCGACCCGCTCGTCCGCGATGGGGGTGGGCTTCGAAGGCAGGGTTGTGGTTGCCATGGGGAGAACTCCTTGTCGTTGGGGCTGCGCGGCAGCGGCCGCGCAGCCCCGGGACCTTCGGTCTAGCGGATGCCCTGCTGGACGTACTTGAGGACGTCAGAGATGTTCGACTTGTCCACGACCGCGGGGCCGGTGAGGACTGCCTGCCCGCCGCCTACCTTGAACCCGCCGAGCTTGTACTGCCAGAGCGAGTCGACGGAGAGGTAGCCCTGGAGCCATGGCTGCTGGTCGACCGTGAACAGGACCTTGCCGTCGCTGATCGCCTGCGCGAGCGCGGGGTTGAGGTCGAAGCTGGCTACCTTGATCGAGCTGCCCGCATCCGCCACGGCCTTGAGGATCGTGACCGTGTACGGGGCACCGAGTCCCACGATCACGTCGGCGTCCTTGGTAGCCTGCAGCTTCGCCGTCACGGTGGACTCCACAGCTGTCATGTCGGCGCCGTTGACGTAGAGGATCTCCGTGTTCGGTTCCTTCTCCTTCACGCCGGCGCACCGCTGCTCGAGCTGCACCTGCCCCTGCGACATGATGACGCAGATCGGGTGCTTGTAGCCTCCCTGAGCGAGCCGCGTGCCCACCGTCTGGCCGGCGAGCGTCTCATTGGAGCCGAAGTGGGTGAAGGCGCCCATCTGCGCGGAGACGTCCCCGCCGGCATTGAAGCTGACGAAGGGGATGCCCGCGTCCGTGGCCTTCTTCAGCACGTCCTTCATGGCGCCCGGGTTGGCGATGGTGACGGCCATGCCGTCGACCTTCTGGTCGATCGCCTGCTGCACCAGCTGAGCCTGACGCCCTGCATCGGAATCGTTCGTGTAGAGCAGGTTGACGTTGTCCTTGGCGGCGGCCGCCTGGGCGCCCTTGCGCACGATGTCCCAGAAGGTGTCGCCGGCCTCGGCGTGGGTGATCATCGCAACCGTCATCCGGGGGGTGGAGGCCGCCTGTCCGCCGGCTGCGGCGGCGGTGTCCGCGGGCTTGCCTCCCTGGCTGGAACATGCCGTCAGCGAGTAGGGGGACGAGGGCCAGAGCGGCCAGCCCCTTGGTCCATGTCTTCTTCAGCACAACCATCTCCTTTGATTTGTGCGGTCCGATTCAGATTCGAACGGAGGGTCCGCGGATGTGACGGGAGTCTCATCGTGGACCGGTCCAACTGTAGGTGGGTAACTCGCTCCCTGTCAATGGACCGGTCCACGGCGGTGTGGACCGGTCCACGGTATGATGAACGTCACACCAGACAGGGAGGTTGCCGTGAACCGTGTTCCGAGTCCACTCGCCCCGCGAGTGAGCGTGGTCCGCTGGAACTGCCTCGTTGGGTTCAGCGTGGAAGTCGTACGGCGAGGTCACGTGGTCGGAGGGGGGATCGTTGAGGCGGCGTCCCCGAACAGCGACTACGTGTGGCTAGCCGGCTATGGAGTAGACAGCCGGAGGCTCATCCATCGCGCCGAAGGCTACGAGCTGCTCGTCGACGAGGAGCAAGCCAGGATCTTGAACGGGCCGGCCTGAGAGCGGACACAGCACATGAACCCTATTGCTCATCCTGCTTCGGCGTCACGTCTTGGACCACTTCGTTGTGTCGCAGGAACCAGGGCTTGAACGGCGGGTCGAATCGGGCGAACCGGGGCGCCCCCACGGGTGTGATCCCGGCCTTGGCGAGGGCGTCCAGCAGTTCGCGGCTGTGCTTTGCGAAGGCGGATTCGGAGCCGCTTCCCGGGAAGCGGACGACTGCTGCAGTCGAGCCGGGCACTGTCCGGATCCTCACCTGCGGGTCGGCGGGGACGGGTGCGGAATCCTCGGTCATCCCGGCGGGGAGCACGAACGCGACCGCGTATGCGCCTTTGTCGGATCCGCAGGCGCTCGAGAGGGCGGCGTCCGCGAGCCGACTCTGAAGCACCGGCGCCGTCATCTGCACCGTCTGTGAGGAAGGCGTCTCGGGCCGCGCGACGCCCTTCTGGAGCACGGGGGCGGTCATCGCCAACGACTGTCGAGCCGTATTGTTGCCTTTGATGTAGTTGAAGAGGTGCCTGAACGCGGCGTTGCCCGCGCGGTCGAAGGACGCGTTGACTACCACTTCTGCCACCGCGTGGGGCGGGTATCTCCGCAGCTCGAAGTCCCTGTACCGCCGGACCAGCTCGTAGGGCTGCTGTTCAGTCATCGTCCTTCAGACGGTACGCCGGGAGGCGTGCAAAAGGGTGAATAGGCTGGAACGCGTTCGGCTCCGTACGCCAGGCGAAGGACCGTGATGAAGTACTGCATGTTCGGTGGGAGCGGCGTCGGCTCGGGCTGGTGCCTCGCCACGGTCAGCCCCGGCGACGGCTAGGCCAATGGCGAACAGTGATTCGGGCGAATCCGTGATCCGACGCGTGGCCCGCATCATGGGAGCGTTCACCCGCGCGAGGCCAGCCATGACGACGGCGGAGCTCGCCCGCGCGACGGGCCTCTCGAAGTCCACCGCACACCGCCTCGCGAGCGAGCTCGCCCGGGAGGGCCTCCTCGATCGAGACGACGCTGGCCGCTTTCTTGTCGGTGCAAGGCTCTGGGAACTCGCCGCGCGCTCCAACCTGCTCGAGGAGTTCCGTCGCAAGGGCCTCCCGTTCCTCGAGGGAATCCACGCGGCAGTCCGGCAGCACGTTTCCCTGGCCGTGCCCGACATCGACGACGGGACAGTGCTCTACGTCGAGCGTCTCGATCAGTATGGCAACGCCGTCATGAATCTCGGCGAAGTCGCGGCGCGCCTCGGCCTCACCTCGACGTCGCCGGGGCTCGCGATCCTCGCCCACGAGCCCGGCGAGGTGCGGGAGCGCTTCATGGTTGCTTCCGCGGACGACGGCGGCCGCGAACTTCGCGCGTCCCTCGCCGAGGTGCGCCGGGCCGGGTTCTGCAGATTGGCGAGCGGCCTCGTCGAGGAGAACGTCGGCTACGCCGTGCCGGTGTTCGGCCCGGGGAACGCCGTGATGGGCGCGATCTCGGTCGTGCTGCCCGTTGCCGAAGACCGCCCCGAGATGATCCTCCCCGTGCTGGTCTCCGCAGGCCGCGGCCTCTCGCGGGCGATGGGCGCCGAGAAGCGCCCTTACAGCGCGCTTCCCTTCTAGGGGACGGTAGCGGGGGAGCGGGCCACGAGGTGGCGAGCCGCTGCGAACCCCCGCGTCACGGCTGACCCGAGGGTCGCGCCGCCGCCCGGGTACGCGTCCCGGAACACGGTAGCCGAGCAGTTGCCCGCCGCGTACAGCCCGGCGATCGGTTCCCCGCTCGGTGTCAGGACACGGCCGTCGAGGTCCGTCAGAAGGCCCCCGGCTGTCCCCAGGGCCCCCGGGCGGATGCGCACGGCGAAGAACGGCGCCGCCTCAAGCGGGGCCAGGCAGGGATTCGGCCGGACTTCCGGGTCGCCGAGGTGTCGGTCCTGATCGCTGGACCCGCGGCCGAACTCAGCGTCCGAGCCGAGCAGGGCGTCAGCGTTGAAGCGGCGCACCGTAGCGGCCAGACCGCGGGGGTGGACTCCTATCTGCTCCGCAAGCCCTGCCAGGGTCTCGGCACGATGCATCCACGGGGGCGTCGGCCCAGCGGGGCTTCCTGCGACCGGATACTTCGCGTGGTAGGTCGCGTCGAACACGAGCCAGGCGGGGTCGTTGGCCGGCCGGGACGTGACCGGGTCGATGTTCGCGAAGACGCGCGAGAGGTCGTGGTAGTTCATGGCCTCGTTGACGAAGCGCCGCCCGGCAGAGTTCACAGTGATCGATCCGGGAAGGGTCATCTCGACGTTGCCCATCCGGCCGGTCGGCGCCCCGTCGTACTGGTGGCCCTCCGGTGCGATGACGGGGACTCCCCAGATCGACGTCGTGTGGGCGGGCATTCCGCCCGCACGGAGGCCGAGCAGGAGGCCGTCGCCGGTGTTCGACGGGGCCCCGATCGGCGTGGTCGCGAACTTCAGAAGCGACCCCGCCAGAGCGGGGTTCCGCTCGAAGCCGCCGGAGGCGAGCAGGACTGCCTGCGCGGTGAGGCGGGCGTGCCCTGCCCCGATCTCGACAGTCCAGCGCCCGTCGTCGGCCCGTTCGAGGCGGGTGACCCGAGCATCCACTGTGATATCGGCACCGCGTTCGACGGCAGTTGCGACGAGGGCACCGACGAGCGCGCCGCCCATGGTGCGGATGCCCGCGGATGCGCGCTCAGCCAGCAGGCTCGGGTGTGGTGGTGCGCCGTGGAGGGCATCGCGCTCGTTCATCGAGATGAGGGGAAGGTAGGTCGGCGGACGAAGGCGGCCGGCAAGGCCGGGGAGGACGGCGGGGTCGAACGGACTGTTGTCGAGGCTCCGGCCGCGGGCCACGGCGCCGGGCCACTCCATGTGGTAGTCGGGCCGGTCGAGGGGTGTGAGGGCCACGCGCGTCTCGTGGGTCAGGAATTCGACGGCCTCGCGCGAGGTGCGGAGGTACCACTCGATCTCGGCGTTGGACATGGCTCCGTCGGTGGCCGCCTCCAGATAGGCCGCCGCGCGCTCGCGCGAGTCCGTGCCCTGGGGCATCAGGGGATTCGCGGGCGCCCAGATCACTCCGCCGCCGGCCGCGCTCGTCCCCCCGAGCAGGGACGCCTTTTCAAGCACGACGACGGCGAGCCCGGCCGCGGCGGCGTGGCATGCAGCCGTAAGTCCAGCAGCCCCGCTGCCGACGACCGCGAGGTCGTAGTGCGGCGCCAGGCCGTGAAGCGGAACGGGGAACGTCACGAGAGCACCTCCGGCAGGTCGATCGCGATCTTGCCCACGCGCATCTCGCCGGGTTCCCCCGTGCCGCCGGTACGGCCCCTGAGGGTGCGGAACGCGGCGTCGAGCTCTTCGAAGGCGAAGCGATGGGTGATGAGGCTCCTGCATTCGTCCTGGTGCCGGGCGAGGAGGTCGAGCGCCTGGTCCATGAGGTGCCGCGAGTTGCGGGAGCCGAGCAGGTCGATCTCCTTGACCGGCAGGGCACGCATCGAGAGGGCGACCTCGCGTTCGCTGATGCCGACGACGACCACGCGGCCGGCCGGAGCGACGAGGTCGACCGCGCTGGCGAGCGACGCGGGCGCTCCGGTGGCGTCGATGACGAGCGAAGGCCCCTCGCCGTCCGTCCACTCCGCAAGCAGGCGCCGCTGGTCCACGGACGGGAACCCCGCAGCGACCGAGAGCGTGCGGGCGGCGCCGAGCACGGCAGCGAGTTCGAGCCGCTCACTGTCTGTATCGGCAATGGCGACGTCGCACCCCAGGTCTTTGAGGCAGACGAGCGCGAGAAGCCCGATGGGTCCGGCGCCGCTCACGAGGACTCGCTCGCCGGGGAGCGCGCGGCCGCGAGTGACGGCCTGAAGCGCGATCGATACGGGCTCCCAGAGGGGAGCGAGGTCGGTTGACAGGCCTGCAGGCAGCCGTCGGGCACGGTCGAGCGGGACGAGCAGGTACTCGGCGAGGGCCCCGTCGTCGTCATAGCAGCCGTAGACGCTCATCTGCGCGCAGGCGTTCGGTCGATCGATGGAGCAGGCGTAGCAGCGACCGCACGAGGAGACCGGCGAGACGGCGACGTCGTCGCCCACGGCGAGCGGGCCGCCGTCGTCCTCGGGATGGAGGCCGGCGATGGTCGCCGAGAATTCATGCCCTTGGACGATGGGCAGCTCGGTCGCGTAGTCGTCCTCCCAGATATGGAGGTCAGTCCCGCACAGCGTCACGCAGCGTACGCGGACGACGGCGTTCCCCGGCGTGGGCGATGGCACGGGCACTTCGGCGTATTCGATGGTTTCGGCGGCCACGGTCCTCGCGACTCGCATCGTTGGTTTCATCTCGCTGCTCATCGCGCCGAGGAGAGGCGGTCGGAGCCGAAGAACACGTTCCACGGCGTGATGGAACGGCGGGCGATGAGGCCTTCCTGGTGGAAGGGGTCAGCGTCGAGGGTGGTTGCGAGCTCCTTCGGGTCCTCGGCCGTGAACACGAGCAGTGCCTGGGACCCGCCGTCGAGCGGGCCGGAGACGAGCAGGTGGCCGGCCTCGTGCTGCCCGGAGAGGAACTCGACGTGCCGGGGTCGGTGCTCGGCCCGCAGTTCCGGCGCGTCCGTGTACTGGTAGGTGACGGCGTAGTAAGCCATGGTGGTCCTCCTGATCGGGGGTCGTGGGCTGGTTGCCTGCCCAGTCTGTTGCTGCTAGCCGGCAAGAGGGGCCGAGGTCCTATTCAATGGGATGCACCCCTCGGGTGCTTGAATGACCACATGGAGGTCAGATGGCTCGAGGCGTTCGTCGCGGTCGCAGAGGAGCTGCACTTCGGGCGGGCAGCGGCGCGGCTGCACATCGCGCAGTCCCCGCTCAGCCAGACGATCCGCAAACTCGAGAAGGACATCGGGGTGCCCCTCTTCGAGCGCAACACGCGAAGCGTTGGACTCACGGCGGCCGGACGATCGCTCCTGCCGCACGCGTACCGTGCTCTCGAGGAGCTCGAGGTCGCCCGCCAGGCCGCGCATGCCTCCGTCGGCGCGGTCTACGGGCACCTGACGATCGGCTTCTCGGGCGCGATCAACCACCGAACGCTGCCCGTGCTCACGCGCGTCCTGCGCCGCCGCTACCCGGACATCTCCCTGTCCTTCCAAGGGCGGGTGGTGACTGGCGACGCCGTCGCGATGCTTCAGCAGGGCACGCTCGACATCGCCTTCGTCGGCCTCCCGCTCGATCCCTCGCCGCTTGCATCGCGGCTCATCGCGCGCGAGGCGCTCGGCGCCGTGGTACCAGTCGACCACCCGCTCGCCAACCACGTCAGGCTGGATCTGGGGGACTTGCGTGACGAGGACTTCATCACGATGCCGCTCGGCCACGGCTCGGATCTCGAACGGACCGTGACGGCAGCGTGCGTCACCGCCGGATTCAGGCCGCGCGTCGTCCAGGAGATCGGCGATCCCTTCATGATCCTCACCCTCGTCGCAGCGGGCGTCGGCGTGAGCCTTGTGAGCGAAGGAATGTCGGACATCCTTCCGAACGGGGCCGCCTACGTGCCCCTCGCCGAGCCGCAGCCGTATCTCCATCACGGGATCGCCTGGTCGCCGTCGAACCCGTCGAAGGTGCTCCGAGTAGTCCTCGACGTCGCGGACGAGGTGCTTCCGACGCCTGCGTCCGCAGATTGAGCTGAAATCAAACAATAAGTCAGATCGAATAGGTGTTGGACGCAGCACAATCGATGCTCGCATGCTGGAGAGGCCGGTCGGGAACCGATCGGCTTCACCCCGAAGGGAGCATCATGTCAGCGTCGACATCCAGCGCTTCCCGCAGCCCGCGGAACAACGCGCGCATTGCGGCGGTCTCAGGATTCTTGGGCAGCACGCTCGAGTACTACGACTTCTTCATCTTCGGCTCGGCCGCGGCCCTTGTCTTCGGGAAGGTCTTCTTTCCTGACGCGGGTGCTGCCAGCACACTCATGTCGTTCGCCACGCTCGGGGTGGCGTACATCGCCCGGCCTCTGGGCGCCGTCGTCTGGGGCCACTTCGGCGACCGCCTGGGCCGCAAGAACATCCTCGTCCTCACACTCGTCCTCATGGGGACCTCGACGTTCCTGGTCGGCTGCCTCCCCACCTACGCGACGGCCGGCGTCTTTGCTCCGATCGCGCTTGTCGCCCTGCGCCTCGTCCAAGGACTCTCTGCCGGCGGGGAGTCGCCGGGCTCGAGTTCGCTCACTCTCGAGCACGCGCCCGACGGCCGCCGCGCCTTCTACACGAGCTTCACGATGAGCGGAATCCAGTTCGGCATCGTGATCTCCAGCCTCGCGTTCATTCCCATCACGCTGCTCCCGCAGGCCCAGCTCCTGGCCTGGGGATGGCGCCTGCCCTTCCTCGCGAGCGCGCTCGTGACCTTCGTCGCGTACTACCTGCGCCGCCGGCTCGAGGAGCCGGAGGTATTCGAGGAGATCAAGGACGACGCCGCCATCGCAGCCGTGCCGCTCCTCGATCTCTTGCGGAGGGACTTCCCCAACGTGCTCCGCGTGACCCTGTGCGCCCTCGTGACGATGGTCAACACCGTCTTCACGGTCTTCGCGCTGACCTACGCGACCGAGGTTGTCAAGCTCAGCAAGCCGATGATGCTCATCGTGATCGCCGTCGCGAACGTCGTGACCGTGTTCACCCAGCCGCTCTTTGCGCTGCTCTCCGACCGGATCGGCCGCAAGCCCGTCTTCATCACCGGCACGATCGGCAGCGCCGTCCTGGTGTTCGCGTTCTTCGCGGCCCTGTCCACGAGGAGCTGGCCGCTCATCTTCGTCACCGCGATTGCCCTCACGGGCGTCTTCTACGCGATGCCGAACAGCGTCTATCCCGCCTACTTCCCGGAGCTGTTCCCGGCCCGCACCCGCTATTCGGGGATGGCCGTGAGCCTCATGCTCGGGCTGCTCGTCGCCGGCTTCACCCCCGCGATCGGCACGGCCCTGACCGAGGGAAATCCCGCGAACTGGGGTCCCGTGGGCTGGATGACCGCCATCTTCTGCGCGGCCGCGGCAGGTTCCGCGTTCACGGCCCGCGAGACGTTCCGGGTGCCGAAGCACGAGCTCGGAAAGCCGGCCGCCCTCGCCGCCCAGCCCGCTGCCGCCGCCACTTCCACCGTCGCGCCCTGACCACTCGTCCCCGAGACGGCAATCTGAAAGGCAATGATGACCAGCCCCCCCTTTCGAGTCGGCATCGTCGGATGCGGAGCCATCAGCCGGAACCACATCGAGGCCTTCCGCGTCATACCCGAGGCGCAGATCGTGGCGGTATGCGACGTCGACGCGACGCGTGCCCTTGAGACAGCCGATCGCTGGGGGATCGACGGCGCCTACGGCTCTGTGGACGAACTCCTCGCCGCCGGTGTCGACATCGTCTCAGTCTGCACCCCGCATCCGACCCACGAGGCCGTGGTCCTCGCGGCGGCGGCCGCAAAGGTCCACGTGCTCTGCGAGAAGCCCATCGCGATCGAGCTCGAATCGGCCGAGCGGATGATTGCTGCGTGCGACGAGGCCGGAGTGAAGTTCGGCGTCCTCTTCCAGCGCCGCTTCTGGCCCGCGGCGCAGCGCCTCCGGAGGGCGATCGACGACGGCACCCTGGGCCGGCCGATCCTCGGCCACGCATCCGTCATCCTGCACCGCGACCCCGCCTACTACTCCGCATGGCGCGGGACCTGGGCCACCGACGGCGGCGGAGTGCTCATGAGCCAGGCCATCCACCACATCGACCTCCTGCAGTGGTTCATGGGCGAGGCCGTCGAGGTCCACGGTCACGTCGCGACCTTCAGGCATCGCATCGAGGTCGAAGACACCGCTGCCGCGGTCGTGAAGTTCGCATCGGGCGCGATGGCCGCCATCTCGGCGACCACGGCGGCGACGCCGAACCTCGGCGAGACCATCCGGATCACCGGGGAGACTGGTGCGACGGCAGAGCTGACCGAGTTCCCCGAGGGCAGCGATGGTCGCATCACCCTCTGGGCCCGCGGCACCGAGATCGGGACAGAGCCCGTCCACCCGGCTGGCCTCAAGCCGAACATCGACCTCTCCACGATCAACGGCCAGCTCATTCCGCACCACGCGTCGCAGATCCGGGACTTCGTCGACGCGCTCCGGGAAGACCGCGCCCCAGCCATTACGGGCCGCGACGCGACGGCAGCCCTGCGGATCCTGCTCGCAGTGTACGAGTCGTCCCGTACGGGGCGGCCCGTGCGGCTCGCCGCGTCTGCCGTCCCCGCGAGCTAGAGGATCCCTTCCATGAATTCTGCAAGCACCGCACTCACTCTCGGCCGCTATGGGCGGCGTGAGCGCACTCTCCGCAATCGGCTCGTCAGCTCGCCCATGGAGCGCAACTACGGCAGCACCGACGGGCGCATGAGCGAGCAGTACGCCGACTACCTCGTCACGCGGGCCCAAGCGGGGCTCGCCGTCGTGACCACCGAGGCGACCTACGTCCGCGCCGACGGCAAGGGGCGAACGCATCAGCTGGGCCTCCATGACGACGACGTCATCGCGGGGTTCCGAGCGCTCACCGACTCCATTCACGCGGCTGGTGCTCTCGCTGCGGTCGAGATCAACCACGGCGGCCGCACAGCCCAGTCGGTGGTCTCAGGGCTGCCGAACGTCGCGCCGTCGGCTGTGCCCTGTGAGATCGCCGGTGGGGAGGTGCCTCGCGAGCTCACCGGGGCCGAGTGCATCGAGCTCGCCCAGGCCTTCGCCGCGGCCGCCCGACGCGCGGTAGCCGCAGGGTTCGACGCCATCAGCATCCACGGCGGCCACGGCTATCTGATCCACCAGTTCATGTCTCCCCGCACCAACCTCCGGGCAGATGGGTTCGGAGCGCCTGAGGCCTTCCCGAACCTCGTGATCGACGCCGTCCGCGCCGCGGCACCCGAGGCCCTCGTGGGCATGAGGATTTCGATGGTCGAGGGCTGCGAGCGCGGGCTCGACGCGGAACAGACGCTGGACGTCGTGGGTCGCCTGCACCTCGAAGCCCTCGACTTCCTCGACCTGTCCGCAGGCAGCTACGAGGCGGGGGAGTGGATCGTGCAGTCGGGGGAGTGGAGGCCCGCGGTCCTCGCCGACCTCGCCCGCGCCTATCGCCGCTTCGGCATCCCGCTCGGGATGGCGGGGCGTCTCAACTCGCCGGAGGCGATCGAGGGCGTGCTGGTCGATGGCGTGTGCGACTTCGTCTCGCTCGGCCGTGCGGTGCATGCGGATCCGGGCTTTGTCCGCGCGGTCCTCGACGGTCCAAGGAATGACGGTGCGGTCTACCGCCCCTGCATCGCGTGCAACGTCTGCATCGACAACCTCGGGCTCGGGCAGGTCACCTGCACGGTGAACCCCGCCGTCGGACGTTCTCGGGTCCCCGTGCCCACGCCGCAGGTGCGTCGCGAGGCGCGCATCGTCGTCGTCGGCGCTGGACCGGCAGGTCTCACCGCAGCCCGAGAGCTGGCACTTGCCGGGGCGCGTGTGACGCTGCTGGACGCCGGTGAGGACGTCGGCGGCCAGTTCCGGCTCGCGGCCCACATGAAGTCGACGCCGGATTTCATCCGCTTCCTCGAATGGTCCAGCTCGGAACTGGTGAGGCTCGGCGTCGACATCAGGCGTGGCGCGGCGGTCAACGCGTGCGGCCTCGCCGCACTGGTCCGAGCGGAGCACGCGGATGGCGCAGTGATCGCAACCGGGGGAACGCAGCCGGAGCCTGGCTTCCGCGCTTCGGGCAGCGGGGCGGAGGACGGAGTGGTCGACGTCCGTGCTTGGCTCGCCGAGCATCTTGCCTTTCTGACCGGAAGCGAGCCCGGGCCGAGGAACGTGACGATCTGGGGCGCCGACTCCGTTGCGATGTCGGTGGCCGACACTCTCGCGGCCCGTGGCACGCACGTGCTGCTCGTCGGTCCGGAACCGGTCCTCGCGCCCGAGTCTGGCCGGCGCGCGAAGATCCTCGCTGTCCCGCGCCTCGAGACCAATCGCAACGTGCGGATCCTGCTGGATTCTCGGATCGTCGAGGTGGTCCGCCCGGGCAGAACGGATTGCCGGGTTCGGGTCGTCGGACCGGAGGGCGAACGGTGGCTCGACGCGCCGGGCCCCGTTCTTGTATCCCGCGGCGTGGTGCCGCTCGACGGGTCGGTGGACAGGGAGGGCCGGGAAGCAGCGCTGTCGGTCAAGGCGGGGGCCCCGGTGGTGCTGGCCGGGACGGTCATCGAGCAGTTGCCCGCGACGGCGTCGAATGCCATCAAGAGCGGCTACGACGCCGCGCAACGCCTGGCTGCACGGCTTGGCGAGGGGGCCGCCTCGGCCAGCATGGAGCTTGAGGGGGCCATCGCATGAAGAGGCAGCTCGGACTCGCTCCACTCTCACTCCTCGAGACGGCTCCTCCGGACCTCGTGGTCATAGCAGCCGAGGCAGGCTTCGACTTCCTTGGCCTGCGGGTCCGGGCCGTGACGGCGGCGGAACCGGCGTACGACCTGCAGCCGGGTTCGCCCCTGCTCGCCGAGACCCAGCAACGCCTCCGGGACACCGGCCTGACAGTCCGCGACATCGAATTCCTGCTCCTGGACGGATCGGATCAGCGCGAAGCGTGGCTTCGCATGCTCGAGGCTGGGCATGTCCTGGGCGCCTCCACGATGACGGTCGCCGGAGCGGACCCCGAGCCGAACCGTTTCGCCGACAACCTCGCCCAGATGGCCGACGACGCGAGAGCCGTCGGCATGACACCGACCCTAGAGCCCATCTCCTACCAGTACATCAACTCCCTCCCATCGGCGGCAGCTGCGGCCCGCCCCGCGGGATGCCAGATCGTCGCGGACAGCCTGCATTTCCGGCGTTTCGGCGGCACCCTCGACGAGCTGGCGGGGACGGCCGATCTTGTTCCGATGCTCCAGCTGTGCGACGGTCCGGCCCAGCGGCCCGCCGACCGCGAGGGGCTGATCCTCGAGTCCCGCGCCGACAGGCTCCCACCCGGCGAGGGCGCCTTCCGGCTCGCCGAGATCGTCGCGGCCCTCCCCCCGGGGCTCCCCGTCAGTGTGGAAGCCCCCTCACCCGTCATGGTCACCCGCCTCGGCCCACTCGGGTGGGCCCGGAGGCTCAAAGCCAGCGCAGTCCGCGTAATCGCCGAAGCGGCGACTTCCCCCTACGTCCCCGAGAAGAACGGATCCCAGTGATGACAGCGACTGCTGACGCTTCCCACCCCACGCCGGACGTCCTCGTCGTCGGCTCGGGCGCCGGCGGGCTTTCCGCAGCAGTGACTGCCGCGTACCACGGGCTGCGCGTCCTGGTCGTGGAGAAGGCCGAGGTCTGCGGCGGCGCGACGGCGTGGTCGGGCGGCTGGGCGTGGGCGCCAGGAAACCCGATGGCGAAGGCCGACGGCGTCGACGAGGACCCTGAGCTATTCCGCACCTACCTGCGCCACCGACTCGGGAAGCGGTATCAGCCCGAGCGGATCGACGCCTTCCTCGAGGCCGCCCCGCACATGGTCGGCTTCTTCCAGGACAAGACACGGCTCCAGTTCACGCCGGGCGCGAAGATCAAGGACATCTATGGCAAGACCCCCGGCGCCGGGACCGGCCACCGCTCCGTCGGCCCGGCACCGATCAACGCCCGGCGCCTCTCGCCGCGCGTGCGGAGGCTGCTTCGCGGGCAGCTCTACGAAACCTCCTTCCTCGGCATGGGAATCATGGCCGGACCGGATCTGTCGAAGTTCCTCTCGGCCTCCCAAGGCAGCCCGACCGGACTTCTCCACGCCGCCCGGCGAGTGGGGATGCATCTGCTCGACCTCGCCGTGCACCGGCAGGGCATGCAGCTGGTCAACGGAACCGCCTTGGTGGGACGGCTGCTGCAGAGCGCCATCGATCTCGGGGTCGACATCCGGGTCAACACCGCGGCCGTACGACTCACAACGGACGACGGCGGCCGCGTCACCGGGGCGGTCCTGCGCGGACCCGCCGGAGAGTACGCCGTGGGCGCCGAGCGGGGCGTCGTCCTTGCCGCAGGTGGCTTCCCCAACGACCTCGAGCGCCGTCGTCGCCTGTTCCCCAAGACTCCGACGGGCGCCGAGCACTGGACCCTCGCGCCCTCCTCCGCCGACGGCGACGGGATCACCCTGGGCGAGTCCGTGGGCGGCCACTTCGAGACCGACGTCGAATCGCCCGCAGCCTGGTGCCCGGTCTCGCTCGTGCCCTACCGAAACGGGAAGGCGGGGACCTTCCCGCACATCATGGACCGCGCGAAGCCTGGCTCCATCGGGGTGCGCCGCGACGGCGGGCGGTTCGTCAATGAGGCCAACGGCTACTACGACTACATCTCCGCCCTCATCGCTGCGACGCCCGAGGGCGAGCCGGTGGAGTCGTGGCAGATCGCGGACTCGCGATTCGTGCGCAAGTACCCCCTCGGAATGGCCAAGCCGCTGCCCGTGCCGCTCTTCCCCTACCTGCGCTCGGGCTACCTCATCAAGGGCCGCACTCTCGAGGAGCTCGCCCAGAAGTGCGGGGTCAGCCCAGCTGGGCTTCGGGAGACGGTCGATCGCTTCAACGCCCACGCCCGCTGCGGCGTGGACCCGGACTTCGGGCGCGGCGAGACCGAGTTCAACCGGTACGGGGGCGACCCGAAGATCCGGCCGAACCCCTCCCTCGCCCCCCTCGAGAAGGGGCCGTTCTACGCGGTCAAGATCGTCCCCGGCTCCTTCGGGACGTTCGCCGGGCTGGCCGCCGACGCCCGCTCACGCGTCCTCGACGCCACCGGAGCGCCGATTCCAGGGCTGTTCGTCGCCGGGAACGATCAGGCCAACGTCATGGGTGGCTTCTACCCGGCTGGTGGGATCAATCTCGGTCCGGCCTTGACCTTCGGGTACCTCGCTGGCCGCGAGCTCGCCGGCGCCGTGGCGTACGAGGACGACGGACTGGCGGCAACGTCAGGGGCTGGTTCGACCGGGCGCGCACGGGAGGACGAAGAACCAGTAGGCGGCGAGCACGCATCCGATGGCTGTCAGCGTTTCTCCGACGTCGGTGACAACCGCGCTTCCCACGTCTGAAAGGAAGAAGTACGCAGCGAAGCTGGCCCCGAAGGTGATCAGCACTCCAGCGAAAAGAAACGACGTTCCGAGCACAAGCCAGGGTGCCCGCTGACGATTTCCGACGAGCACGGCGCCCGTTACCGCCGCAACCCCAGATGCCGCGATCAGGACGGCGGCCAAGGCATACAACGGGGACAGGGACGACAGCGTCGACAGCATCAGGGCCCCTGCCATGAGGCCGACCAATCCGGCAGCCTGGATGGCCAGACCTTTCCTTGTCCGTTTCGCTGCCGACCCTGTCGCTCTGCGCAAAAGATTCGTGCCGGCGGCCGCAAGGGATAGACCGAACGCAATCAACGCGGCCGCGAGGAGCACTTCGATGATGGGCGCCCCGGAAGTCCCGTTCAGTGCCATCGCGACGAGAAGGCCCACTGCTGCCGCTGAATATCCGGCCGCCACGAAGTCGAGGGCCCGCGGACGAGGCGGACCGGGAAGCCCGTCGTCCCGGCCGAGAGCACTCACTGACCCCCCTCAGAAGCGTTGAAGAAGCGCACCACGTCGTCAGCGATCTGTCCAAGGCTGGGCCTGACCGGGTTCGGACCAACCTGGGCGAACATATGGCCCATGTTCTGAACAAGGACGAGCTCGGCACGATCGCCAGCGGAACGCAGCTCGTTGTACAGCTCTGTGGATTGAGCTGGGGGCACTTTTGCGTCGTCGACGCCTTGGATGATGAGAATCGGGGGTGCCCCTTGAGCGACGAAATGCGACGGGCTCGCGAGCCTGAGGTCATAGTTGGCGGGGAAGACCTTTTGGACGTCTGACGATGAGAATCCTGCGTCCTCTGTGAGGTTCACGGGCCCGAACAGGTCGACGACGGCCTCGACGCGGCTCGAGTATTGGGCGAAGGGACCGACGTCGAAAGCCGAGCGAGGACCCGTGAGGGCTGCGAGCGCTGCGAGCTGGCCGCCGACGCTGGTCCCGAACGCGAAGACATCCGTCGAGCTCAGTCCGAACGCCGCGGACTTGTTCCGGAGAAATCTGATCGCGCACTTCACATCCTCGATCTGGGCGGGGAACTTGAATACCGGCGCAAGTCGATAGTTCACACTCGCCACCGCATATCCCGCGGATGCAAGAGCGTTGAGCAAGGCCGGGTTGATGTCTGCCTTGTCTCCCGCGGTCATTCCCCCTCCATGGACGAATACAGCAAGTGGGAGCGGGCGCGTCGCGGCCTGACGCGGAACATACAGGTCCAGCGTCTGAGAATTGCAGTAGGACATGTCTCGATAGGAAACGCCAAGCGCAAAGACCACCTGCGGCGGTGCATTCGAGGAAATGATTCGAGCGATGGTCATGCCCGAGAAGACCGCAATGAACAGGACCGAGATGATCGCGAGTGTCGCAGCGAGGTGAGATCTCATGCGGGCTCCAGGCAAGGAATCTGACGCGGGGCAGAGTCCGACTCGACGCCAAAGCCTCGCGGATGCGACGGGAGGCGACGACTGCCAGTGGTCCCGGACGGCTCTCAGTGGTCCCTGAAATGGCTGTCCGGGCGCGCGGCCTGCAGGGCCAGGGCGAGCCTATGGGCGCCTTCCTCGCGCGTGTTCTCAGCGGCATGGCCTGCGCCGTCGCTCTCGGCCACACAGTCCAAAAGGGCCAAGGTCACGGCGTCGGCGGTCGCGGACGGTCGGCCAAGCCGGTCCGCCCAAGCCGTAGGAGCGATGCGGGCGAGTTCGCCGGCAATGAGCATCGCAGCCTGCGTGCGGTGCTGGAGGTCCAGCTTGCGCAGCACCGTGGAGGTCATGTTCTTGATCGTCTTCTCGGCGAGGACCAGGTCCGCGGCAATCTCGCGGTTGCTCATCCCATCTCCGAGCAGCAGGAGCACCCTGAGTTCTTGAGGCGAGAGGGCCAAGAGCCTCGGGTCGGCGGTGGACCCCCGTGGGGCCGGGCGGAGGAGCATGGTGCGGAAGACGGGGCTGAACGCGGTGCGGCCGCCCAGAATGCGGCGGAGGAGTCTGACCGTCTCGGCGCCGTCGTCCTCTTTGGACAGGCACCCCCAGGCCCCCGCGGTGACGGCTCCGATCAGGGCCGCCTCGCTGTCGCCGTCGGTCATGATCACGCAGCGGATCGAGGGATCCACGGCCCGCACCGATCGGCACACGTCCATTCCGGTCCCGTCGGGGAGCAGGTCGTCGAGGATGGCAATCGCAGGAAGCAGCGCGGGGATGCGGCGAGCCGCCTCCCGCGCCGATCCCGACTCTCCGGCACACGGTATCCCGGCCACGCGCAGAACACTCCGCAACCCGGCCCGGACGAGCTCGTGGTCATCGAGGACATATGCGCCCGTCTTGATTCTGGCCGGCGCGCCCCGTTCGGCCAGTGGATCGGATCCTGGTGGCATGCGGGCCTCCCGACCTCGGCGCACGGCGCCCATTGAGGGAGCCTCACCGCACCCACCGAACGAGGGGACCGGCATGCCCACGGACAGGGCACGCCAAACGCACAGTGCAGAGCGTCAAGGACAACGGTCCACCCTCGGACACCATCCGGAAAGGGACTTAGGTCCCGTCCCGGGATCAGGGCTTCCGCCTCTCGCCCGGTGGATGGGACACAGGTAGCCTCAGCTCGTGCATTCGGTATCGCGGGGCGCCCCGGCCGGTGGCCAGGCGGAGTCCGGCAGCGGCCCCCTGGCGCCCCGCGATACCAGGATCGACAGGCTCCGCGGCGTGCTCGTGCTCCTCATGGTGGGTGGCGACTACCTCGCGGGCGTCCAGTTCGTCCCCGCGTTCCTCAAGCACGCGCCAGACATCGGGCTGACCGTCGCCGATCTCGTGGCACCCTGCTTCATCCTGGTCATCGGGTTGAACTATGGGCCGTCCTTCGAACGCCGGAGCAGACAGAGCCTGCCCGACGCTTACCGTCACCTGTTGACGCGGTACCTGGGCCTGCTCGGAATCGGCGCCATCATCACCGCCGGAGGGACCGTCGTCGCGGGCCAGCCCACTGATTGGGGAGTCCTCCAAGCGCTCGGGATGGCGGGGTTGGTGGCTGCACCCTTCGTCAGACTCGGCACGCCGGCGAGATTCGCCGTCGGCATCCTCATTCTGGGCGCCTACCAGTACCTGCTGAACCACGGGATGCTGCAGAGCGTCCTGTCCTCGACCCACGGAGGCTTCCTCGGGTCCCTCGCGTGGGGTGGCCTGCTGGTGCTTTCTACGGCGGTCGCCGACGTCTGGCGCAAGGGCCATGGACCCTACGCGGCCTGCTGTGGCGTGCTCGCCGTCGTGGCGGCGGCATCCCTCCTGATCGCTCCGGTGAGCAAGAACCGAGTGTCGCTGAGCTACGTCCTCATCACCTTGGCCGTGAGCGCGCTCGCGCTCCTGGTCACGGATGTGCTCTCGAGCGGACTGGCTGCACGCGCAGGGTACTTCTGTTGGTGGGGCGAAAACGCTCTGGCCCTCTATCTGGCGCATCTCCTGTTGCTCGGCCTCATCGAGCTTCCCGCGTCGCCGCAGTGGTACTCCGTAGCGCCGGTGTGGCTTGCTGTCCTCCAGTTGGCGGCGCTACTTGCCGTCACCTCTCTGGTCGCCTGGTGGCTGCACCGCCGTCGCATCCGGATCGGCCTTTAGCGCGCGTTCGGTCAGGAAGATGTTCGCTCGGGCGAACTCGGGGACCGTACGACGGATGGTGAAGGCGCGATAGTCGTCCGGCATGATTCCTCGCCCCTCCTGCGGGAACCACGGACGTTCGAGGCGTCGTTCTGTCCACTGCGGGAGCTGCGGGCGCCCTCTCAGGGCAAATCGAGCACCCGCGGCGACCAGCGTGTCCCAGCGGGCGATGCCGATGCTCGCGCGCGGCTCGTGGAGCGTCCGGGGCTGCATTGTCCTGATTCGGGCAAATGCCGCCAGGAGCATCCTCATCGCGTGGGCATTCTCGCCTCGGTCCAGTGCGAGGCGGGTCCGGTCGACGACGGCGTCGAGCACCGCCTGAGGCTCAGCGCTCGTGATCGCCTCGGGCAGATGTGGTTCTTGTGCCTCGTCATCGTGCAACGTCGGGCTCGTTTCCGCTCAATACAGCTCGAGGATCGCTTCCAAGACCCTCATGATCTGGGTGTCGTCGTCTGGATGCTCAGGGACCTGCACCGGTTCCGTGAGGCCGTTGTGGGTGACGGTGAAGTGCCCGGCGACAAACCTTGCCGTCACACCCGCCCTGCTGGCTTTACGGATCCTGACCACCTGAGTCACCGCCTCGGTTGTTCTGGCCCTCGGTTGTTCTGGCCTCCATGGAACCACCCTCGTCGGTGGCTGACAGGAGGCTTTGGACCTGAAAGAGGAGTGGCGATTCAGCGACAACAGGTCCTCCCATCCCGGGAAGGCCGACCCATCGAGGCGATGAGCAGAGGGACCTTTGCCCCTTCCAGCAGCCCTTCCGCTCCGCGCACGATGGAGCCCATGTCAGCGGAGGAGTTCCACGGTGCCGACCGCTATGAGGCCATGGAATTCTCCCTCCCCTTCGGGTCGACGATGATCGTATTCGTCCCCGAGGGCTCGCTGCCCCCGGCCAAGGTCATCCTCGACATGGTCGCGCCGGTCAATCTGCTTCCGAGCAAATACCCCAAGCGGACCTATCCCGACGGGAACGAGTGGATCGTGCCCGATCAGATCTCCATCGCTGCGATCGCCGTCCTGCCGAGCTTGACCCGCGAGGTGCTCCTGACGTCGTACCCTGGAGCGAGCCCAGCCTCCCGCGCCCATCTGGCGAACCAGGTACACGCCCACTGCGCCGCCGAGTTCGCCGACTTCGAGGAGTCGAGGATGGATGCGCTCCGCGGCCTGCCAACCCTCGGGGTCGGCGCCGGTGCCACTGCCGTGCAGATCGGCAACGCCCTTGCCGCGCAGGACGTCCTCGACGCAGCTTTCGGGAGCCGCTCGTACACCCGCCGCCGGTTCAAGTTCCTGGGTGCTGCCCTGTATCACTATGAACACGGCGCCGACGCGGACTCTGCCCGGGCGAACGCCCTCGATGCCCGGATGAGGGCGGTGGCGACGCTACCCGAGACCGACTATCTCGCCGTCGCTCCCCGAGAGCGGGACCGTGCGATGGCCTACGTCCTGGTGCAGGCGCTGTCTCACCTCGGCGGCATCTCCACGCTCGGTCTCACGGTGCGAGCCGAGGCCATCGACCCCACCACAGCCTTCGCCGCCACGCAGCTGGCCAACCCGGGCAGGTACGCCAGGGCCGCGCTCATGCTCGAGACCCTCAATCCGGAGGTGCTCCGGCCGGTCCTGGGCAACTGGAGGCCGTAACAGGCGGAGGGAGCCTTGGTGCGCGAGCCTTATCGACGGGGAAGTCAGGGCTTTGTGCCGTAGGTGCGGCAGCCACAGCTGGCGACGATTGAACCATGAGCACGGAACCCAATGTCGGGGGGAGCGGACATCCCGCTTCCCATGCTGGTATCCCGGGGCAGGCTGGATCCGATTTCTTCGGCTGGGTCCGCAGCCTCGGTATCGTCCGCGGGCCTGATCGATGGGCGGGCGGAGTTGCCTCGGGCCTTGCCCGCCGTTGGCGGGTGAACCCTGTGCTCGTGCGCTGCATGTTCGTCCTCGCGGCGATTGTCCTCGGCGTGGGATTGCTGGCGTACGGCATCCTGTGGCTCCTGCTGCCGGAGCCCGATGGACGCATCCACCTCCAGGACGCCATGCACGGCCGGTGGACGGCGGGGATGACAGGCAGCCTCATCGCGACAGTCCTCGGGCTCGGAGGCGCACCCGCTCTCTGGTCGGGTCAATGGGGCGGAGGCTGGCCATTCTGGAGCCTTCTCTGGGTGGGCGTCGCGCTTATGGTCGTCTACGGGATCGCGGCGTCGAACCGATACCCTCGCTCCGCACCCCACCTTCGGGCCGAAGCATGGCAGCGCTCCGCTGCGGACGTCCCCATCGAACACAACGCTCCGGAGGCGCCTGCCGGCAGCTCGCCCGACCCCTACCGCAATCCCGGCTGGCAGGGCCAGCCTCTTCCGCCTCACGTGGTGAAGCCCCACCGGCCGAGTCCCGGCGGTGCCTTCGTCGCCGTCGTCACGGGCATCGCCGTTCTCGTCCCGGGTACGCTGCTGGCGCTCGAGCTCGCCGGAGCGCCGAGCCTTGACCCGAGCACCGGGGCGCTCTGGGCGCTCGCGGCCGGGATCATCGGGCTGGGCATCGTCGTAGCGGGCATCAACGGCAGATCCGCAGGCATCCTGTCCTTGTTCGCGATCCTCGCGCTCGTGACGGCTGCCATAGTCCAGCCGGTGTACAACGTGAGCCGCGCGCAGACCTCGGTGACATCGTCGCCGTCGTCCGTCCAGGAAGCGGTCAAGGGGTATCAGATCACCACCGGTTCCGGCCAACTCGACTTGCGCGCACTCGACAACACCGGACCGCTGAACTCGGATGCGGTAGTGCCTGTCGACGCGACGATGAGTCAGCTCCGGATCGAGATCCCCAAGAACATCCCGGTGCGAGTCCAGACCGACGCGACGATGAGCAACGTCCAGTTCGGCAGCAGGTCGTCATCCGGGCTGACCACGACCGACTCGCAGACCTACAACGACGGCCGAGCGGGCGCGACCCTCGTGCTCACCGTGCACGCCACCATGTCGAACGTCCAGATCGAGCAGGAGCAGTGAGATGAGCAGTAATCTGCCGGCGCCGCATGGGTACCCCGAGGGGCCGAGCACCGGGACCATCGTCTGGGGCGCCATCCTGGCGATCGCCTCCGCGCTCCTTGCTGCCGCCCGGCTCGGCTGGCTCGCACTGGACCCCAGATCCGCGATCGTCACCCTGATCGTGCTAGTCGGCCTCGGCCTCGTCATCGGCGGGGGACTCGCAGCCGTAGGAAACGGCAGACGGTCACGGGGGAACTGACGGCGGCCCCCTCCGGGCCGATCGTCGGCCTCAGCGAGGCGGAGGCCGCGGAACGATTGCGCGAGGGCCTGACGAACCGCCAGGATTTCTCGACGAGTCGCAGCCTCTGGGCCATCGTCCGGGCCAACACGCTCACATATTTCAATGGGCTCGTCCTGTCCGGCTTCGCACTGCTGCTGGTGTTGGGCCGCTGGCAGGACGCCCTTTTCGGCCTCACGGCATTAGCCAACGCCGTGATCGGAGCCGGGCAGGAGCTTCGGGCGAAACGTACCCTCGACCGCCTAAGCGTGCTCACCGCGCCGACGGCGAGGGTGCTTCGCGGCCCACAGGAGCGCGAACTCGATCCCCGCGAGGTAGTCCTCGATGACGTCCTCGTCGTGAGGGCCGGAGATCAAGTCGCTGCCGACTCCGTCGTCGTGGCCGCTGAGCGCTTGAGTGTCGACGAATCACTCCTGACCGGCGAGGCCGAACCGGTGGCACGCACGCTGGGGGAGACGCTGCTCTCGGGGTCGGCCGTCGTCGGCGGTTCTGGGCTCGCCCGGGTGACTGCGGTCGGGGCCGGGGGGTTCGCCAATCGGCTCACTGCGGAATCGCGGCGGTTCTCGCTCGTGCGTTCCGAGCTGCGGGAGTCTCTCGATCGGCTGCTGCGGTGGATCGGCTGGGCCGTCGTGCCCTTGGGCCTTCTGGTGCTCAACGCCCAGGTCCAGGTCCAAGGCGGTTGGGGGCCAGCGGCCGCCGACGGTCGCTGGCAGGTGGCAGCGGTCGACACCGTCACCGCCCTGATTGCGATGATCCCGCTCGGACTCGTCCTCATGACCAGCGTGGCCTTCGCCGTCGGTGCCATCGCACTCGCCCGGCAGCAGGTCCTCGTCCAGGAGCTGCCAGCCGTGGAGGGCTTGGCCCGCATCGATGTGCTCTGCATCGACAAGACCGGCACCCTCACCGACGGGCAGACCGTGCTCGACAGCGTCACCCCGGTGAGGGAACTCGCCGCGGACGGAGCGGCATCCTGGCGGGCGGCGCTGGCCTGGTTCGGGGCCGACCCGTCGGCGGGCCCCACCATCCGCAGCCTCAGGCGCGACTATCCGGGGTCCGACGGCGTGCACGCTGCGGCCGCCATCGACTTCTCCTCGGAGCGGAAGTGGAGCGCGGCGACCCTGATGGGAGGCGCGACGGGCACGTGGGTGCTGGGGGCACCCGACGTCATCGTGGGCCTCCCGGAGTTCGAGGCAGGGGACCACGGCGCGCAGGCCGTGCGACTTGCCGGCCAATTCGCGGGGTCCGGCCTGCGTGCGCTCCTGCTCGCCTATTCTTCAGCCCCCCTGACCCCAGCGGATGTCGCCGAGGAGAGGCCGCCCCACGGCGTTCGGGCGACGGCGGTCCTCGCCTTCCGCGAGCAGCTCAGGCCGCACGTCGCGGCGACCCTCGCCTACCTGCGTGAGGAAGGGGTCGACGTACGGGTGCTCTCGGGCGACCATCCGAGGACGGTAGCCGCGGTTGCGGAGGCCGCAGGGCTTGGCCCGGATCCTGGCTTTGATGCACGCGAGCTGCCCGAGGATGCCGAGGCGTTCGCGTCGGCGGTGCTGGCGCATCCGGTCATCGGCCGCGTGACCCCGGCCCAGAAGAGGCGAATCGTTCAGGCGCTCAAGTCCGCCGGCCACACCGTGGCGATGACGGGCGACGGCGTCAACGACGCCCTCGCGATCAAAGACGCGGATCTGGGCATCGCCATGGGCGCAGGTTCCGCTGCAACGAAGGCCGTTGCGCGGATCGTTCTGCTCGACAACTCGTTCGACCACATCCCGGAGGTGGTGGCCCAGGGGCGGCGCGTCCTGGCCAACATAGAACGGGTGTCCGTCCTCTTCCTGACCAAGACTGTCTATGCCATGGCGCTCTCGGTCGGGCTCGGGTTCTTCCTGATGGAGACGCCGTTCCTTCCGCGTCAGCTCTCCGTGACGGACGGGCTCACGATCGGAATACCCGCGTTCTTCCTGGCCCTGCTGCCGAACCGCCGTCGTCATGCTGCCGGTTTCCTGCGCCGCGCACTGGGCTTCGCCCTTCCCAACGGGGCCATCGTGGCAGCATGCCTGCTCGGGGTGACGGCCGCGGGAAGCTCAGCGCGCCTGGATCCAGCCCAGATCCGGACCGTGGCGACCCTCGTCCTCACCGCAGCAGGGCTGTGGGTCCTCGCGTGCCAGGCGCGGCCCTTGAAAGGCTGCCGGCTCGTCGTCGTCCTTTCCATGTTCGGCGCGGGCGCTGGCGTGTACCTGCTGCCCTGGTCGGTAGGATTCCTCGATTTCGCCGCACCGCCGCCATGGTTCGCCCTCCTGGGTGCGGTGGCTGCCGTCGCAGGGTGCGCGGGGGTGGAACTGGTCCATGCCCTCGTGACGCCTAAGGCGTCACAGGATGCCTGATCACGACCACCGTGCAGGGGCAGTGGTGCACCAGATGGGCGGACACCGAGCCGAGCAGGAGTCCTGCGAATCCGCCGAGGCCGCGCGAGCCAACCACCACGAGGTCCGCTCCCTCCGCGGCCTCGAGGATGACCTTCGCCGGACTCCCGTGGCCGACGACCGTGTCAATCCGCACGTCCCCTCCCGAGACGGCTCCCACAGCGAGGTCGAGGACGCGCTCGGCTGCGTGTGCGAACGCTTCCCGATCCATCGCGACAGTCTCCAGGCCCGTCACCAGAAGCGGGAACTCCCACGCGGTCACCGCAACCACCCGCCCCCCGCGCAGGGCCGCCTCCTCCGCCGCCCACGCGAGCGCCTCACGCGACTGCGGGGAACCGTCGACCCCGACGACGGCAACGAAGTCTTCGGTGACCCTCATCGCGATCCCCTCCTCCCGACGTCGTGAGTCATCTCGTGCTCACGCGCCCCACTTCGCTCACGAGGCCACCGATGTGCGCCGCGACAGCTGAGGCACCCGGGTGGTCCATCACCACGCTGTAGTGGTTCGTGTCGGGGATGTCGGTGACCCGCAACTGGGGGAAGCGCACAAGCGCGTGCGCCACGGCGTCGTCGGGGCAGAGCGGGGGGACCTGATCGAGCAGCCCGCGCTGCGCCCTCACCAGGTGCGTCGGTCGCGGGAGGCGGCCCAGTGCAGCGCGAACGGCCGACCCCCCGAAGAGGTCCCTGTTGTCGTGCGCGACAGCCTCCAGCGAGGTCGCGGGGCGAAGCTGCGGTGCCTCCCCTTGCAGGTCGTAGAGCAGGTATTCCTCGATTTCCGGGGACCAATGGGGTCCCAACGCCGGGTGGGGCCTCCAGTAGTCGAGGTATGCCTCGGGGGAGGGGAACTCCATGCGGAGCCGCTCCGCCGCCGGTCCGAGCACGGCCGCAAGGGCTTCATCGGCCGTCAGCCCGGGCGGTGCCTCGAGCGGGATCCCGCCGTCGATCAGGAGGAGGCGCCCCACAAGCTCGGGAAAGCGGTCGGCCAGAACGAGCGAAACGAACGCCCCCATGGAATGGCCGACGACGACGGCGGGACGGCTCTCGTCGGCGCCGGCCGCGCGGAGCACCTGAGCGAGATCATCCGCATGCTGGGCCATGCCCCACGGTCCGGGGAGCCCGCTGCTGCGGCCGCGGCCACGCAGATCGGGCGCGATGAGCCGGACCCCGGGCAGCTTCTCGGCAAGAACGGCCCACGCCAGATGCGATGCTGTGACTCCGTGGACCGCCAACACGAGGGGAGCGTCGCCGTCGTTGATGCCCCACTCGCCGACGCGCAGGGCGCCTCCTTGGACGGCCGCGTCCCACGTGCGGTACGTGCTGTTCTTCATCGCGCTCATGCCTCGGTCCTCTCCGCGCGGAGCTCGCGCTTGAGAATCTTTCCGGTGGGCCCCTTGGGCAGCTGGTCGACGATGCGGACCTCGCGGGGATACTTGTAGGCGGCGAGCTGGGACTTGACGTAATCGCGCAGTTCCTCGGCGGTGGCAGATTCCGGGCTGGAGAGGGCGACGACCGCCGTGACCTCCTCGCCCAGGTCAGGGTGGGGAACCCCGATCACCGCAGCTTCGGCGACGGCCGGGTGCTCGTAGAGGACCTCCTCGACCTCTCGGGGGTAGACGTTGTAGCCGCCGCGGATGATGAGATCCTTGCGGCGGTCCACTATCGAGAAGTACCCGTCGTCGTCGATCCGCCCCATGTCGCCCGTGAGGAACCAGCCGTCGCGGATTGCCTCGGAGGTGGCATCCGGCCGGCGCCAATACCCCTTCATGATGTTGTGTCCGCGCACCGCGATTTCGCCCACTTCACCGGGCGGCAGATCGCTCCCGTTGAGGTCGACGACTTTCAGCTCGACACCCTCCACCGCCGTTCCGATTGAGCCGGGCTTCCGCACCCGGTCAGGGTGGTTGAAGGCGGCCACCGGCGAAGTCTCGGAGAGGCCGTAGCCCTCGAGGATCATGCACTCGAATTCCTGCTCGAACCGTCTGAGGACCTCGACCGGGAGCGCGGCGCCGCCCGAAATGCAGACACGCAGGGAGGACGCGTCGTATCCGACGCGCTCCGGAAGAGACAGAAGTGCGCTGTACATCGTCGGCACGCCCGCGAAGACAGTGACCCTCTGCGACTCGATGGTGGCAAGCGCCCCCTGAGCCGTGAACCGCGGCAGCAATGCCACGCAGGCCCCCGCCGCGATAGCCGCATTGAGCGCGCAGGTCTGCCCGAAGGAGTGGAACAGGGGCAGGCCACCGAAGACCACGTCATCGTGGGTGAGACGGAGCAGCGTGCGGCGCACGACGTCGGCGTTCGTCGCCAGATTGGCGTGGGTGAGCTCTGCCCCCTTGGGTCGGCCCGTTGTCCCCGAGGTGTAGAGGATGACGGCGGTATCCCCGCCGTCCCGCTCGGCGACGCCGGGTGCCGGGGGAAGAAGCTGAAGCTGCTCCCGGAGACCTGCTGGTTCGACGACGAAGAGGCGCGTACCGGCCTCCGCCGCGCCTTTGGCGGCGTCGGATTCGGCTCCCCCGCCGGCGAAGAGAAGGCTCGCTTCCGAATCGGTCAGGTGGTAGGCGACCTCACGGGCCTTCAGCAGGGGGTTCATGGGAACAACGACGGCCCCGGCCCGGAGGACTCCGTAGTAGATCGCAGCAAACTCGGGCACGTTGGGCAGCATGATTCCGACCCGGCTGCCGGGCGTGACCCCCAGTTCCGACAACAGGGTCGAAACTCGCGCGCTCGCGTCGTCGAGGGCGGAGTACGACCAGCTGTCGCTGCCGCAGGTGATGGCGGGCTGATCGCCCTGGTCGATCGAACTGGCGACGAGGTATTGGGCAAGGTTCACGAAGCTCCTGACGGCATGACTGTGGCCCACGCCACTTTCCCGATCTAAGCATGGCACTCAGTTTCGGGGCAAGTGGTACTCAGTCGCAGTTTGTGCGAGCCCCTACGCTGGCACTTCGCGGAGCTGGAGGTGGTCGCCGCCGTCTTCGACCGGGCTTTGGCCGCACGAGTACACGAGCAGTTTCATCGGACCCTTGAGCCCTGCGAACTGATGCACCGCCACGATCTGCATGGGCCGCCCGCACACACACGTCATCTCAGGATCCATACCCAGAGGGTACGCCGGGGCCGTGTGGACGAGGTAGGTGTACCCGAAAGGACGGGGAGGTCCTTGGTGGATCTGGGTTTCGACCCTCAGATCGTAGGGTAGGAAAGCTCTCATCACCGGGCAGTGCAGCCGTCTTCGTAGGGGAGAGCCATGAGCAGAGCGACGTTGGGGACGATCAGAACGAACATTCCCGGCCGGCTGGATCGCCTGCCCTGGTCCCGATGGCATTGGATGGTCGTCGTGGGACTCGGCACTGTCTGGATCCTGGACGGGCTCGAGGTCACGATCGTCGGGTCAATCAGTGACCGCCTGACCCAGTCCGGCTCCGGCCTCGGCCTCTCACCAGCAGGGGTAGGCCTGGCCGCGGCGATCTACGTCGCGGGGGCGTGCGTGGGCTCTCTCGTCTTCGGGCACCTGACCGACCGCTTCGGGCGGAAGCGCCTCTTCATCATCACTCTCGGCGTGTATCTGCTGGCCACCGTCGCCACCGCGTTTTCCCCTTCACCGCTCTTCTTCTATATCTGCCGCTTCTTCACCGGGGCCGGCATCGGCGGCGAATATTCGGCTATCAATTCCGCCATCGATGAATTGATTCCGGCGAAGCGCCGAGGCACGGTTGACCTTGCCATCAACGGCTCCTATTGGCTGGGGACGGCATTCGGCGCGATCCTCTCGACTGTCCTGCTCAACACAGCGATCTTCGCGGAGTGGCTCGGCTGGCGCCTTGCGTTCGGACTGGGAGCCGTCCTCGGCCTGCTCATCCTCCTGGTCCGCCGCAACGTCCCCGAGTCGCCTCGATGGATGTTCATCCACGGGTACGAAGACGGTGCCGAGAAAGTCGTCCGAGAGATCGAGCGGGACATCGAGGACCAGACCGGAAGCCCGCTCGGGCCCGTCGAGGACTCCCTCACGATCACGCAGCGGCCGTCCATCCGCTTCAGCGAGATCATCGACGTCGCGGTCCATCGGTACCCGCGCAGGGTGGTCCTTGGACTCTCGCTCTTCATCGGCCAGGCGTTCCTCTACAACGCCGTATTCTTCACCTACGCTCTCGTCCTGACGAAACTCATGGGCGTGCCCGGAGACGCCGCACCGTGGGCGCTCGTGGCGATCGCCGTCGGCAACTTCGCGGGCCCGATGCTGCTCGGCCATTTCTTCGACGCCGTCGGCCGCAAGGTCATGATTTCGGCAACCTATATCGGCTCCGGAGTCCTGCTCTGTGGAGTCGCAGCGCTGTTCGGCGCGGGCGCACTCGACGCCTTCTGGCTGACTGCGTGCTGGAGCGCCGTGTTCTTCGTGGCCTCCTGCGGGGCCAGCAGCGCCTACCTCACGGTCAGCGAGGTGTTCCCCATGGAGACGAGGGCACTTGCTATCGCCTTCTTCTACGCGGTCGGCACGGGACTCGGCGGCATCGTCGGGCCCCTCCTCTTCGGAGACTTCGTCGGTCAGGGGGTCGGAGCTGTTGCCTTCGGCTACTACATCGGAGCAGCGCTGATGATCGCCGCGGGGCTGGTGGAAGTCGTCTTCGGCGTCGAGGCATCGCGGACGTCGCTCGAGAAGGTCGCGGCACCTTTGACGGCGCAGGAGCAGACGGCGTGATGTCCAGCTGAAGGCGGCGGGCGAGCGACGGCCGACGGCGCCGGACAGGGGGCCTGTCGGCCCCGCCCAGCGACGGTCAATACGATGGTGCTCATGGATCAGCGTTCACAGCGGGGATCGGCCCTCATCGGCCTGGGGCACTACCAGCCCGAGAACATAGTCACCAACGACGACCTGGCCCGGAAGGTCGACACGAATGACGAGTGGATTCGCACTCGCACCGGGATCCGCGAGCGGCGTATTGCCTCCGAGTCGGAGACGGTTGTCGACATGGGGACGGCTGCAGCGCGGATGGCCCTCGAAGACGCGCGGATCGATGACGTTTCTCTCGTGGTCGTCGCCAGCACCACCCTGATGGATCGAAGCCCGAATACCGCTGCGAGGGTCAGCGCGGAGCTCGGTTTCGCAGGCCCAGCCGTGCTCGACGTCAACACCGCCTGCTCGGGATTCGAGTACGCCCTCGCGATCGCCGATCAGGCCATCAGCGCGGGGACCGCCGAGCACGCTCTCGTGATCGGCGCCGAGAAGCTCTCCGGCGTGACGGACTGGACAGATCGTCGGACGTGCGTGCTGACCGCGGACGGCGCCGGCGCCGTCGTCCTGGGCGCGTCGCCGGAGCCGACCATCTCTCCCGTGGTCTGGGGCTCTGTCCCCGGGATGCTCGAGGCGGTCGTCATCGACAAGGAGACCCAGATCTTCTCCCAGGACGGCCGCAGCGTCATGCGCTGGGTGCTCACCGAGGCGGCGGACCAGGCCAAGCGTGTCTTGGACCGAGCCGGCCTCAACCCTGCGGACATCGACGTGTTCGCATTCCATCAGGCGAACCTCCGGCTGCTCGAACCGCTGGCACGCGCCCTCGGTGTCACCGACGGACAAGTCCTGATCCGCGACATCGAAGAATCGGGGAACACCTCGGCCGCGAGCGTTCCCCTTGGCCTCTCCAAAGCGTGGCACCGCGGCGAACTGCCCCGCGGCGGGCGGGCGTTCCTCTTCGGTTTCGGAGGTGGCTTCACTTTCGCCGGCCAGGTGGTGACCCTCCCCGTGTAGGACTTCTGGAGGTCCTCAGCGCACCAGCTGGTTCGCCGTCCTGAGGACCTCCCTCGACGTCAGCTGCTCGAGCGTGAGCGGAACCCCGCTGGAAATCCGGAATTCAGCGCATTCTCCGGGCAGGAGCGTGATCAGCATCTGGTCGACCCTTGCCCCCGCGTCGAGTCTGTCCGGCAGGACGGTGACGTCGCGAAGGAGCGTGTTGGCCGTGATCCGCAGGACCGCCAGGCCGTCGCCACGCTCGAGCTCCGCCGAAAAGTCGTCGGGCTCCAGCGCTTGATCCCGGCATTCGGCGAAGGACCAGAGTCCGCGGACACCGCCCAATTCGGCGACGACCATCTCCGACCGCGGTTCTTCCGGGAGGGCTATTCGCTCCTCGATGGCAAGGCGGGCGATGGATCTCGGCGCGACGGTCACGCTCGTGCGAGCCTCGGCGAGGGTCTCGCCCCGGAGGCTGCGCCGCGCCACGCGCAGTTCTCCCTCCCACGCTTCGTCGGTGTCATTGATCGCCACGGCCGCGAGCGGACTGGCGGACGACGCCGGGCCGGCCGGTTGGATGGTCACGAGCCGATCCGCGTTGGCGGCCCGAAGGGCCCCCCAGAGCGGCTTCTCCCGCCCGTCGCCGTCGACCGCCGCCCACGAGGTCACCGGCCAACAGTCGTTGAGCTGCCAGACGATGGATCCGGTGCAGTGCGGGGCCAGCGAACGGAACCATTCGATGCCGGTCCGCACGGCGTTGGCCTGATTGAGCTGCATGGCCCAGTGCCAGTCGTGAATCTCATCGGGCACCCGAAAGTGCGGGAGCAGGCCCCGGGTGAGCTTGGTGTTGCCTTCGGTGGCCTTCTGGTGGGAGATCATCCCCGGTGACTCCGGGGTGAGGGGATCGTCGCCGACCGCGCGGGTGAGCGTCGCCCAGACGGCAGGGCCCTGCCAACCGAATTCCGCGACGAATCGTGGGCGATAGTCGCGGTAGTGAAGGTAGTCCTTCTCATTCCACAGGTCCCAGATGTGCATCGTGCCCTTCGAGGGGTCGTTCGGCTCGATGCTCGGGTCGAAGTCCCCGTTTCGCGTCGGGGTGAAGGGAGAGCCCGGGGTATAGAGGACGTGGGGCGCCAATTCGGCGACGATGTCGGGGAGAAGCCGGTAGTAGTACTCGGCGCCCCACGATTTGCCGTCGAGCAGGAATTGCCAATTCCAGTCGGTGTAGCCCCAGAGGTTCTCGTTGTTGCCGTTCAAGACAATGAGGGACGGATGAGCGGCTAGACGCACGACTGCCTCGCGCGCCTCTGCATCGATTTCGCTGCGGAGGGGTTCGTCCTCTGAGTACGCGGCGCAGGCGAAGAGGAAGTCCTGCCACGTCATGAGGCCGTGCTCATCGCACAGCGAATAGAAGTCCTCCGATTCGTAGATGCCGCCGCCCCACACCCGCAGCAGGTTGAGCCCGGCCCCGACGGCTTGCTCGATGCGCCGAGCGTACCGGTCGCGACCGACCCGATGGGGAAAGGCGTCGTCCGGAATCCAGTTTGCGCCCTTGACGAAGACGGGCTTTCCGTTGATCTCGATGCCGAAACCGGTCCCCGCGTCGTCGTCCGGCATCGACAAAGCCACGGTGCGGAAGCCGATGCGGCGACTCCACGAGTCGAGCGGCGCGGTGCCAGCCGAATCGGCAGCACGGAGCTCGACGGAGAGTCCGTACAGCGCAGCGTCGCCGTGGCCCCGGGGCCACCAGAGGTCGACGTCGGGCACCCGGAGGGCGAGGACCGTCGCCGTCGCGCCGCGGGGGAGTTCCGCCTGGCTGGAGGCCCCGCCCACGGTCGCCGTGACCAAGAGCGGCTCGTCCGAGTCTCGCTCAACCTGGAGGTGGACCTCCACGAGCCCGTCCGACCCTTCGACGCGCGCCACGGGCCGCACCTCGGCGAGCCGCGCCGTCGACCATTCCTCGAGGCGAACGGGGCGCCAGATGCCCGCAGTGGCCGTGTCCGGCCCCCAGTCCCAGCCGAAGCTGCACGCCATCTTCCGGAGCGAGTTGTAGGGGTGGTGGTTCGCGTGCGGGCGTGCGCCGTACTCCAGGGAGCGGCGGTCGGCTTCGCGGACAGCGGAGGTGAAGTCCACCGTGAGGTGGTTCGTGCCCTCCGCCAGGAGGGGGCCGGCGTCGACCCGGTACGAGCGGTGCATGTTCTCCGCATGCAGGAAGGGCTGGCCGTTGAGCCGGACGGTCGCGACCGTGTCGAGGCCCTCGAAGACCAGGTCGGTCCGGGCTGTTCGGGGCGACCATTCGAACGATGCCGTGTAACGCCAGTCGGACTGCCCGATCCAGGCCTGCTGAGCCTCGTTCGCGTCGAGGTATGGGTCCCCGACGGCCCCCGCGGCGAGCAGGTCCGTGTGCACGGTTCCCGGGACGGCTGCCGGGACGTGGTCGAGGCTCGTCCCGGCCGGACGCGGTCCGGCGGTGTGGGAGAGCGTCCATCCGCGGGTGAGGGCGCTGCGCTTCATCGATGCTCCGTCGGTCGAGAGGAGGCTGACTGTCTCAGTCATGCGAGATGCTGAATCCGCCCGCGGCGTAAGCCGAGAGGACGAGTCCCGAGCGCCCGCCGAGGTCGAGATACGACGTGGCCGGCTCGAGGAGCAGCGCGTCGATCTTCGCGGTGCCGCTCACGTGGGCCGTGACGCTCACCGCATCGGCAGGGATGGTCACCGGCAGCGTGAGGGGGAGCAGCGCGTCTGGCGTCGGGGCGATGCCCTGGGCGCCGAGGCTGCCGTTGTCCGTGGTCCCGAGCGCAACGGTGCTTCCGTTGCCGAGAGTGGCCGTCCAGGCGGTAGTGCCCGAGGGCGAGGCAGCGAGGTCGACGACGGGGTGCACCTGGACGGCGCCCGCCAGCTTCCCGAGGGGGATGGTGACGGACGCGCCGTCGTTCGCGTTCACGTAGGAGCCGGACCAGTTCGCCGAGCCGGTCCACGCGCTCGGCGGAGTCGTGACGGAGGCGGGGCCGTTCAGGGTTCCGGACTCGGCCTCGACCACGGACACTCCGGATCGGGCCTGCACCGAGGTCGCGCCAGTCGCAACGCTCCGGACGTCGGGATGGGCGTCGAGGGCGAGCATCGTCAGTTCGGTGTGGATCGTCGATTCCGCGCCGCAGTTGCGGTTCACGGTGCCGTCACCGCCGACTCCATCGACGCACACGCCGGTGGAGGGGTTGTAGAGCGGGCTGTTCGTGGGGTTGGCGCCGAAGAACCAGCCCGCCGCGATCCCGGCGAGCTTCTTGAGGGACGGATCGTGGGAGTTTCCGGCGACTGCGAGGGCCGATTCGACGAGGGAGTCCGCACCGTAGGCGATCTGGGAGCGGTCGAACGGCGTCGGAGTCCAGCCGTTGTCCGGGCCGCCAGTCGTCAGGACCTGAGGAATGAAGTTCCTGACGGCGTTCTCTGCCGTCTGCTGGTAGTCCGCGCGCCCGAGGATCGCTCCTGCCTCCGAGAGGGCTGCCGGGGCTTCTCCGCCCCAGCCGTTCCACATGGACCGCGATGTCGTCGTGGCGAGGAAGCCCCCGAAGGGCCAGTGCCCGGGACTTCCCGTGGCCATCGCTGCAATCCCGGCGGCTTCCTTCTGGAGCGCCGCCCGGCTCGCCGCATCGCCCGGGTCAGCCTTCACGGCAGCGCTGAGGCCGAGGACAGCCTCGGACGAGGCCGTGGTGCTCTCCGAGACGAGCCACGCGGGCACGCGCGCACCGTTGGCCGTCTCCCATTGCCCGTACTTCGCGAGGGACCCCCGGTTGAGCGCGGTCAGGGCGAGGTCGTACCGATCCTTGAGGAAGGAGCCGAAGGCGGGATCTGCGCTCTCGAAGGCCGGGTAGGCCTCGCCGAGCGCCCAGATGGTGCGGGCGAGCCAGAAGGATTCTCCGGTGTCGCTCGGGTTCGGGCTGTCGGGCGGCGTCGGCGTCGGATTGAGGGTTCCGTCGGGCTGCTGCCACAGCACGACGTTGCCCGCGTTGGGCCCCGACGAGGTCTGCAGATAGGTCAGCTCCCGCAGGAGCTGGTAGGCGTGTTCACGGCTCGCCGCCGTGCGGTTCTGCTCCCAGTCGCGTACATAGACCACCGCGGCCCGGGCGATGTCGTCCGCGTCGAACGACCCTTGCCCCCAGTGCCCCGTGGACGGGTCGTACGAACCGCCGCCCACACGCTGGAACGAGCCATCCGCCTCTCGGTTCGCGTAGACCCAAGGGGCTTGGGCCGTCGGCTCCTGTGCCTGCTGATAGGTGGTGTGCCCGGGGACGCCAGCCAGCAGCGGCGCCGAGTCGAGCAGGAAGTCGAGGTGGGCCAGATTCGTGACGTTCGCCGTCGTCGTCGTGCCCTCAGGGGCCGCCTGCGCTTGGGCTGGCAGCGCGGGCGCGGCGATCAGGGCGAGAGCTGCTAGGGAGGTGAGTGCTGGTCTGAGCATCAGGGCTCTCCGATCCGGGTCAGTTGCGGTCGAGGCGGGCTGCGCCGATCTTCGAGTCGGCCATTCCGTAGAACACGTAGCGGGTCCCCTCGATCTCCTCGATGGCGGTGGGGAAGACGACGTTCGGCACGATTCCGTCGCGTTCGTCGTCGGTGTCAGCCGAGAGAAGCGGTGCACTGGTCCGGGCGATGACCCGCCACGGCTCGTCGGCGTCGAGGATCATGGCGCCAGCGCCGTAGTTGACGTTCTTCTGCTGGGCGACGCCAGGCACGAGTTCGCCGACGACGCCGTGGTAGAGCAGGAGCCACCCCTCCTCGACCCGGATCGGGGCCGGCCCGCTGCCGATCTTCGTCTGCTCGAACGCTGCTTCGGGCCACGCGACAACGCGGTGCTTCCGCCACCTCGTCAGCGCCGCAAGATCCTGCTCGACCTCGGCGGCCGGGATGAAGCTGATCCAGATGCTCGGACGATCGTCCGGGAGGCCGGCCGGGGGCGTTGCGACCTCGCCCGGGCGGATGTCCTGCAGGTCCCACGATGGCCGGTGCAGGACGGCGAAGCTCTCCACACCGTCCGGGTCGCGTACCGTTTCAGGGAAGAAGACCGTGTCCTTGTTCGGGTACAGCCCGAGGTCGACGTCGGCGTCGTCGTCGTACTCGAAGGTCACGGGCCCCAGCCGACGCCATGAGCGTTCGTCCGTGGAGACCGCGAGAGCGGTCCGCGGCCCGAGGGGACCGTAGGCGACATAGGTCATGACATTGAGCCCGAGATCCGGCACGAAGGTGACGCGCGGATCCTCGACGCCCGCGTTCTGGGCCCCACGCTCCCAGCTGCGATCGGGGGAGAGGACGACCCCCTCGCGGGCAACGCTGACCGGTACCCCGTCCGCAACCTTGATCTCGGCAAGGCCGATGCGGGAGACGTTCCCTTCGGCCACCAATCGGGGAAGCAGGTAGAGGCGGCCGTCGGCACCTCGCACCGTGGCGGGATTCAGGACTCCCTCGGTCTCGAGGTCATTGCCGGGCTCGGGGGACATGATCACCCCTGCGCGCGTGAGGGCGTAGGGGAAGGACGTGTCAGTCATGGGTTCTCCAGGAAGTCGGGTCGGGCCGCGGTAGGGCCGGAGAGCGGGGTCAGTGTTCTGAGCGGTAGAGGTAGAGCTCGCGACGACCGGCCGGGGCGTCCCAGCCTTGGGCGAATGTCCAGCGATCGCCGTAGCGGATGAGGCCGCCCCACGCGAGCGAGCCGCCGCGGTGGAGCGCGAGCTGGGTGAAGGGGTCCTCGAGCGAGTAGAGCGCCTGAGCCGCGGCGAACTCTCCGTTGTGGTCGCCGTAGAAGAAGTCCAGCACCAGGTGCCCGTTGACGACGACGGCGCACGCGACTTCGTGGAGCGAGCCGAGTGAGGAGACGTCGAGGTACGGCTGCTCGCTGAACTCCCACGTCTCGAGATCTCGGGAACGGCCGATGACGGGCCTCCCGTCGCAGCCTTCGGAGAGGAACATGAGGTAGTCGCCACCGACGGTGGCCGCTTCCCCCGTGCCGTCGGTCGGGATCACGGCGCCCTTCGCCCACAGGTGCGAGACCTCGTGGGGGACGACGCGGCCGCGCTTCTCCCAATGGACGAGGTCGTCGGAGACGGCGAGGTTGATATCGCACCCCACATCCCCGAGAGGCCAGCCCTGCGAGGGGTATTCGGCGCGCTCGGTCGTGCCGGCGAGCGGCCAGATGCCGTTGTAGAAGAGGTAGTAGCGGCCGTTCGCCGAGTAGACCTTCGGGTCCTCGACGCCGAGCAGTTCGTTGTCCAGGGTCGGGTAGACGACTGGGTTCGCCCCGTCCGACCAGCCTTCGCCGGGGGTGTAGACCGCGGTTCCGATCCGGCTTTCGAGACTCTCCTTGCGCGGGGACGCACGGTAGAAGAGGTGCAGCCTGCCGTTTCGCTCGATGAGGCTCGGGTTGAAGATCGAGGAGCTCGTCCAGCCGATTCCCGTGGGATCGGGCCACTGCCGGTCGAGGGTGAAGGTGAGTTTCTCGTCCTTTCGGAAGGGCCCGATAGCCCAGTCCGGGCGATCGTCCCAGTGGGCCGAGAACTGGTCCGTCGAGAGGGCGTCGGTGGCGGAGTTGGAGTGGGCGACGGCGCGATCGAGCCCTTGCCGCAGGCTGTCGGTGGTGAGGAGGTGCATGATTCCTTCCGGGTCAGCCCTTGACGGACGATCCGATGTCGGTGGACGTGAAGTAGCGCTGGAAGGCGATGAAGAGCACGACGACGGGCGCGGCGAGCACGAGCGCACCGGCCAGCACAGCGCCGAAGGGGTTTGCGGCCGTCGCGGCGACGTTGCTGATGTAGTTCGCGAGCGAGACGGCGAGGGGCTGCATGTCGGCTTGCTTGGTGATCAGGAAGGGCCAGAGGAACTCGTTCCACGGGCCGATGAAGGTGACGAGAATGACCGTCACGAGGGCCGGACGCACGAGGGGGAGCGCGACCCGCCAGAGAAGGCGCAGGTCTCCGGCGCCGTCGATGCGCGCCGCATCGAACAGCTCTCGCGGGACCTGGAGGAAGTACTGCCGGAAGATGATGACGGCGGTCGAATTGATGGCGAACGGGAGGATCATGCCGAGGTAGCTGTCCGCAAGCCCGTAGTCGCGTGCGATCAGCACATAGAGCGGGATGATGAGCAGCTGGAACGGAACGACCTGCACGAGCAGGGCGAGGGCGAACGTCGCGCCGCGGCCCCGCCACTGCAGGACCGCGAGGGAATAGCCTGCAAGGACTCCGAAGACGACCGTGCACAGGAGGACGCCGCCCGTGAAAATCCCGGAGTTCACGAGCCCCGAGACGAGGTTGATGCGGCTGTCGATCGCAGTGAAGTTCGCGAGGGTGAGGTTTCCCGGTTGGGGGAAGGCCCCCGCGAGCGACGTGTCCGGATTCTCCTGAAGCGCCCCGATGATCATGTAGTAGAAGGGAAAGAGGAACGCGAGTGCACCCACCGCAAGCACGAGTCCTCTGAGGATCGCCTGCCCTCGGCTCAATTTCATGGCTTTCATGAGTCCCTTCCTCCCGCAAAGCGGTTCTGCAGGAAAGCAATGGCAAGGACCAGGACGACGAGGACGATTCCGATCGCTGCCGCATATCCCGGGTGTCCCTGTTCGATGCCCTGCTGGTACATCACGAGGACGGGGCTGGTAGAGGCGCCGTTGGGGCCGCCCCCTCCCGTGAGCAGGTAGGGCTCGGTGAACAGGTTCGCGCCCGTGACTGTCGAGAGGAGGAGCACCAGCACCGTCGCGGGACGGACTCCCGGCACCGTGACCGACATGAAGGATCGGATTTTGCCTGCCCCATCCGTCGCCGCTGATTCGTACAGCTCTCCCGGCACGTTCTGGAGCGCTGCGAGATACAGCAGGATGTAGAAGCCCAACTGCTTCCACGTCACGAACAGCGCGATCATCGGCATGGCGAGTTGGGAGTTCACGAGCCATGTCGGGTTGGGCGCTAGCGGGCCCAAGACGCGGTTCACGAGCCCGTCTCCGGAGAACAGGAACAGCCAGACGCCCACAACTGCCACGCTCGCTGTCACGTAGGGCACGTAGTAGCTCACCCTGAGGAAGGTGCGGAAGCGGACGGCTGAATTGAGCGCGGCAGCGAGGATCAAGGACAGCACCACCGTCAGGGGGACGTTGATGACGAGGAAGATCAGGACGTTCCCGAAGGACTGGAGTACTTGGGGGTCGGTGAAGACCTGGGCGTAGTTGTCGAGTCCGACGAATGGTCGATCGACCTGCGCCCCGGGTGCCGCGAAGAAATAGTCGAAGAACGACATGTAGACGGCGAAGCCGAGGGGGTAGGCGAAGATCGCGATCACGAAGACGAGGTACGGTGCGCTGAACAGCCAGCCGAGAGGGTTGCGGCCCAGGAAGCGGCGGTGGAAGGGTGCCCCCTTCCGGGGCTGTTGCCGACGATCGCTGGCCGGATGGCCCGGGGCGTTGGAGCCCCGGACCGCCGGAACCGTATGGGATGCAGGCATCGGACTACTTCGCGCTCCACGCTTGGGTGATGCTGTCCGAGGCTTGCTTGAGCTCGCTCGACAGGTCTCCCTGGCCTGAGATCACGGCCTTGGTGTAGAAGTTGCGCAGGTCCTGGAGCGCAGCAATCGTGTTGGGGCCCGTCGGGTCATCCACTGTCCGCGCGGCCTGGCTCGCGAAGTCCTTGTAGGCCGGGTGCTGGGCGAAGTAGTCGCTGTAGACGGACTGCAGGTTGTTGCGGAGCGGCATCTGGCCCGTCGTCTGGAGAAGCTTCCCGTCCTCGTCTTGGCTCGTCGCGAACTTCAGCACGTCCCACGCCGTCCCCTGGTTCTTGCAGGACGTGTACATGCCGATGTTCTTGGCATCGGGGAACGTGTAGGTCTGGCTGGCCGGCGTGCCGTCCTTGGTCGGAACTGCCACCTCACCCCAGTTGACCTTGTTGTAGACCGGGATGGCCCATGGCCCGACGATCGCCATCGCCGCCTCGCCGGATGCGAAGACGTCGTCCTGCACCGGCTCCTTCCCGGCGAGGCCTTCTGAGTAGATCGTCTTCCAGAACTGGGCGACGTCCATTCCCGCTTGGCTGTCGATCGTTGCCTTGTTGTCCTTGATGAGCGAGGTGCCGTTCGTCTCTGCCGCGTACAACGGCAGGAAGTCGAAGTTGGGCTGGAAGAATTCGCTCGTGGGCGACGGGTAGATGGCGTACTTCGCGGCTCCGCTGGACTTGATCTTCTGTGCTGCCGCCAGGAAGTCGGCGTAGGTCGAAAGCTTCGGGTTGTTGGGATCAAGCCCGGCCTTCTTGAAGATGTCCTTGTTGTAGAAGATCATGACCGGGTTTGATTTCCACGGCATCTGGTAGAAGTCGCCGTCGGGCGACTTGTACTGGTCCGCCGAAGAGCCCGTGCGGGACGTAATGTACTGGTTCGCGTCGGGGAACTTCGAAAGGTCCACCAGTCCGCCCTGCTTCTGGAACTGTCCGGTGGCGGCGGGCAGGTTGTTGAAGACGAGGCACGGCGTTGTTCCGGCGGTGATCGCGGCGCCGATGACTTCTTCGGTGCTCTTGCCCGCCGGGACCTCCTGTCCGGTGATCTTCTCGTTCGGGTGGGCGGCGTTCCAGTCATTCACCATCGCCTTGCCCCAGGTCACTTCCTGAGCATTGTTCGAATACCAGATGGTGATCGGTCCGTGGGAGGTCAGGGCGCTCGAGGCACTTCCCGAACCGCCGTTCGAGCAGCCCGAAAGCGCCATGGCTGCGACACCAGCGACGGCAACGGCCGTGGCCAGAGTGCGTTTGCGGGCCGACTTGTCGAGCTGAATTCGGGCACGCGTGATCGCACGCATCATTGCGTCTCCTTTTTTTGTTGAGTTGGCGAAGAATTGTTGTGTTGGCGAAGAATTGTTGAGTTGGCTGCGGGGGCGTTCTTCAGGGACAGGTGTTCAGGGGGTGAAGATCAGGAGGAGGGCGCCGGGCCGGTCGAGGCCCGGACGATGAGCCGTGGCGCGGGCATGACGACGTCCGAAGCCGTGCGTTCGCCGGCGATGGCTCCGAGGAGCACTGCGGCGGCCTTGCGACCCCAGGAAATGGGGTCGGCGGCTACGGTCGTCAACGGGGGGTTCAAGTACTGAGCGAACTCGGCATTGTCGTAGCCGACGATGGAGAGGTCCTGCGGGATGTCGAAGCCGAGGCTCTGTGCTTTCGACTGACCGGCTGTGGCCATCAGGTCATTGGCGTAGACGATCGCCGTCGGCGGTTCCGAGAGCGAGAGGAGTTGGGCGGTGGCTTCGACGCCCGCCTCGGCTGTGAAGTCCGCCTCGACGAACAGGTTGGGCTGGAGGCCTGCTTCGAGGAGCGCTTCCGCCCAGGCGTTCCGCCTGCCGGCGCCGTGCACATAGGACTGGGGGCCCCCTACATGTGCGATCCGCCGGTGGCCGAGACTGACAAGATGCCGCACGGCCTCCTTGACGCTTTCGCTCCCATCCATGCACACGGCTGGGAACGGGGAGTCGATCGTCGGCCGGTTCAGCGTGACGGCAGGGAGCCCGAACCCACCCAGCAGGGCGATGCGGGGATCGTCCGTGCGGAGGTCGGTGAGGATGAAGCCATCGACCCTCCCTGCCGAGAGCTTGCGGTAGCCGGCCTCGGCGGCCGATCCGTCCGCGACCGCGAGTACCAGCGTGTATTCGTGGGCGGCGAGAACGGTTTCTATGCCGGCGATGAAGCCGGCGAAGAAGGGGTCTGTGCCGAGCAGCCGCGGATCGCGCTCGAGCACGATCCCGATCGCGAACGAGCGGGAAGAGGCCAACCCCTTGGCCCGGAGGCTGGGGGTCCACCCCAGGTTCTCCGCCACCGTGAGGATCCGCTTGCGAGTGTCCTCACCGACCCCTTTCTGGCCGTTCAACGCGAGCGAAACGGTGCCTTTGCTCACTCCGGCAGCAGCTGCGACGTCGCTGATCGTCACGGCCATGGCAGCACCTCCTTTCCCTCGAGCGGCTTTCCGTGATCGGCTTCACAAAACCGGTTTAGTAAAAGCTAAACCGGTTCGGTAGGAGTGTCAACCCCGGCTCATCCGCCCCGTCAGGGAAAAGTCTGCAAGGATCGTGTCCCGTGGACGAGCTGCGGTGCGAGATCTTCCCCTGCGACCTGGACGTGACAGTGGACTTCTACACACGAGTGCTGGGGTTCGAGCTGGTGCAGGACAGCCGGGCGAGGGGAATCGCCTACGTCGCCTTGCGACGTGGGCGCATCCGGGTGGGCGCTGCCCAGCGTCCGGACATTGCCGAGCGGACAGACAGGCGCCCTCCCACGGGCGTCGAGCTCGTCCTTGAGACCGATGATGTGCAGGCCGCGCGGGATCGTGCCCTGGGACGCGGATGGTTGCTCGAAGAGGACTTGGTCGAGCGACCTTGGGGACTCCGCGACTTCCGGCTCCTCGACCCGAGCGGCTACTACTGGCGAGTGACGGAGAAGCCACGCGAGGGAGCGATCGATGGCCGTCCACTCCGAACGCCTCCAACGCCGCTCTGACGGTGGCGGTGGCAGGCCCGGCCCCGGGAGGGAAAGGGCTCAGCCTCTGGGCCCTCCGTTTTCAGGCCCTTCCGGCTTCCCGCCTGCCGGCCCGTTGCCTTCCCCGCGCGGTTCGTCGAAGCTCACGTCGATGCGCTCGAAGCCTTTCAGCTGCTGGGCCTTGGCCTGGCGGGTATACGACTTGCGGTCCCCTGCGGTGAGGTCCACTTGGTCGGTGAACGGAGTGAGCAGGGCGCGGGGGTGGAGCCTGTCGACCCGGACGACGTTTGCCTCGACGCACAGCACGATGGCCACGGCCGCGAGGTAGAGGAAGGCGAGCAGGCCCAGGACGACGGCGAACACGCCGTTCATGGCGCTGGCCCGCCTCACCACCTGGGCGATGTACACAGGCCCGACGGACTGGAGCAGCTGCCACGCGATGGCGGCCCCGACGGCACCGGGGAGGACTTGCCTGACGGTGAGCGGACGGACGGTGCCGATGCGGAACGCAAGGATGAACGCCCCCGCATTCACGGCAACCGACAACGCGAGGAAGACCACCCGGCCCGCGGCTCCGAGCGCGTCGGCATAGCCGCCCAGTGCCGAGAGGATGGTGGTGCCGATCAGCGCGAGGCCGACGGTGCCGAGCAGGAGCAGGCTGCGGCCGCGCGACTTGAACGGGTCCGGCCGGCGGTTGCGCGGGATCGACCAGGCGGTGTTCATGGCGTGCTGGATCGCCTGCGCTACCCCGATCCCACCGTACAGAGCACCGAGAACGCCGATGACGACGCCCACGGTCCCACCCCCCAGCCCCTTCGGCTCGGAGAGCTGGGAGCCGATGACTGGGAACTCGGCGAGCGCAGAGGTCATCACCTGGGTTCGGAGCTGGGGATCGCCGGAAAGCACGAAGCTGAGGAGCGTCGAGAGCAGCAGAAGCAGCGGGAACAGCGAGACGAAGCCGTAGTAGGTGATCAACGCCGCGAGAAACGGCCCTTGATCGTCGAAGTACTTGTAGAGCACCGCGAGGGGATAGCCCACCCATGGATGCCTCTGCTGGAGGGCGTCGAAACGCCCGACCGACCCCATCGCTCGCTTGCCTCCCCGCGCTCGGCGATCCGACCGCCGTCGGCCGCAGTAACCCCTCGCGTCCATCCTGCCCCATTGACGGCGGAAGGAGGCCTCGGGACATGGGCGGGCAGCTAACGCGCGTTGAGCTTGGCCAAGAGGAGCGCTTCGGCGAGGATCGAGCGCTTCAGTTCGCCGAGATGCACCGACTCGTCCTCGCCGTGGGCCCGCGAATCGGGATCCTCCGCGCCGGTGATCAGGATCTGGGCCGCAGGGAAGTGGCGGGCCAATGCCGAGACGAGCGGGATCGAGCCGCCCACTCCGGCACGGACGGGAGCGACCCCCCACGATTCCTCCATCGCCCACAGGGCGTCGCCGACGGCGGGGGACGAGAGGTCGGCGGCGAAAGGCCTGCTCGCGCGCCCCGGCCTGACGGTTACCTCGGCACCGCCCGGCGCGTGCAGCGCGACGTGGCGACGGATCGCGTCCATCGCATTCTCGGGGCGGTCTCCGGGCGCGATGCGGAGGCTGAACTTCGCGGTCGCCGCGGGAACGAGCGTATTGGATGCGGTGGCTACGGCGGGAGCGTCGAGGCCGATGATCGCCAAGGCCGGTTTGGTCCAGAGCCTCGAGGTGATGGTCCCCGTCCCGGCGAGCCTGACGCCAGGGGGAACGGCGGCGTCGGTCCGGAACGTCTCCTCGTCGATGTCCCGGTCCGCCCCGTCGGCAGCGACGAGTCCCTCGACCGCAACCGCACCGGTCTCGTCGTGCAGCGTCGCCAACAGCTTGGCCAGAAGCGTCACCGCGTCCAGCACAGGGCCTCCATAGGTGCCCGAGTGAAGGCCGTGCTCGAGGGCACGGAGTTCGATGGTGCCGTCGACCAGCCCTCGGAGGCTTGTCGTGAGGGCGGGGACGCCGATCTTCCAGACGCCCGAATCGGCAACAATGATGACGTCGCTGGCGAGGAGCGCCGCGTGCTCCGCGAGAAACCTGTCGAGGGTGACGGACCCCGACTCCTCTTCCCCTTCGATGAAGAGCGTGATCCCCAGCCCGCAATCGTCGCCGAGCACCTCGATCAGGCAGCGGAAGGCCGCAAGATGTGTGACGACCCCGGACTTGTCGTCCGCAGCCCCGCGCCCCCACAGGCGGCCGCCTCTTTCCTCCGGAGCGAAAGGCGCGGAGGTCCAGAGCGCGGGGTCGCCGGGAGGCTGCACGTCGTGGTGCGCGTAGAGCAGCACCGTAGGCCAGCCCGGCTTGGCAAGGCGGCGGGCGACGACGGCGGGCGCGCCGGGAGCGCCGTCTGGGCCTTCGGCGGCAAGGACGTCGACGTGGGTGAATCCCGCAGACCGGGCGAGAGCGGCCACGAGGCCCGCACTCCTCGCGAGGTCGGCCGGGTCGAACTCCGCCCAGGCGACCCCCGGGACAGCAACCAAGGCCTTCAGCTCATGGATGGTGCGTGGGTAGTCCGCGTCGACCTGCTCGCGAAGCAACTGCACGGGCACGGGGGGAGGGGCCATGCGCCCCAGCCTAGCTGCGGAGACGGGGCTGGCCCCCCTTCCGGCCCCGGCGTTGGTTCGTCTTGAGTATGTTGGGTAAGTGCCGGGTATGGATGTGAAGGGTGACGCTCAGGTGCCGGCGAAGCCCGGCGCCCGTCAGCGGATCCTCGATGTCTCCTTCACACTGTTCGCCGAGCGGGGGATCCGGGACGTCGGAGTGGACGAGCTGATCGAGCGCTCCGGCGTAGCCAAGGCCACCTTCTACAAGCATTTCCATACGAAGGACGATCTGGCCCTCGCGTATCTCCAGCGCTGGTACGAGGAACGCAGTTCGGCGATCGACGCGGCCGTGAAGCGCCACAGGGGAAGCGAGACCCCTGCCCTCCTGGCCGTCTTCGACGTCTTCGACGAATGGTTCCGGCAAGGAGCATCCGAGGCGAGTTCCTTCCTCCACGTCCTCATGGAGATGGGCCCGACGCATCCGCTGGGCAGGGCGAGCCTGGACTACCTCGCCCGCACGCGAGACCAGCTCGCAGACATTGCCCGGGACGCCCACCTCAGCGACCCGGAGGGGTTCGCCTGGTCGTGCCATATCCTCCTCAAGGGTGCGATTGTCGCCGCCGCCGAAGGCGATCCAGACGCAGCGGCGCGGGCGCGCCACATGGCCGCTCTCCTGATCGCCGACCGGCGTCCGCACGAGCACGACGGCGAGTGAGCGCTGCACTCCAGTGCGGGCGGCGTCGTCGTTCGGGGCGCGCCGGGCTTCAGGGGACGGGCTCGTTTCCTGTGAGCTCGTATTCCCAGCCCGTCTGCGGTTCTTCCTGGAGGCTCGAGTAGTAGATCCGGGTGTTCGGTTCAGGCCGCACGAGCGCTAGGCCCACGGCGTGGCCGAGGAACGCAGGGTCGAGGCAGAGCGCCTTGCCTGCGCCGACGGTCGAGAAGGGTGCTGGGAGGGGCGCCTCCACGTCCGCCCGGACGGCCCCGAAGAGGATTCCGTATCCGGCCCGACTGTAGAGGTCCGCGGCCGAGTGCAGCAGGGCCGCTCCGGTTCGGGAGGATTCGGGGACGGTCATCGTGAGGATCTCGGCCGCGAAGATCAGGCTGAGCCGTTCGAGCTGGCTGTGGCCGGTGAACGTGTCCGGCTGTCGGAAGGCCCGCACGGCCGGCGTCACGATGAGGCTCCCGAGGGGTTCGTCGTCGGCCGTGACGGCGACCAGCGCCGCGGAGACGGAGGACAACGCGGTGTTGTAGCCCCTGGCGTGCGCGGCAGCGAGTGCTTCGTGGAACTTCTGCCGGCCCTCGGTGGCCGCCTCGAGGGACGTTGACAGACCACCTTCACCGAGCGCCCATGCAAGCTGCGGGGGCAGCGGTCCGAGGAGCTCCGGATGCCGCTCCGCATCCTGGGGGAGTGCGGGCCGGATGCGGATGGGGGAGAGCGCGTGGGCGGGAGTGGCGGCGGGGGCGGAAGCCATGGGGAGGCCCTTCCGGGGAGTAGAGGGGAATTCGGCAGGTCCGGCATGGGGCGGCGGCGCCTCTAGGCCGAATCTTCCTGCGGTGGTCTGGAGCTTGCCCGCACGATGAGCTGCGGGGCGATGAGGCTCGGCTCGGCTGGGATGCCAGGCGCACCGTCAAGCTGTGCGAAGACGCTGCCCAAGGCCCAGCTCGCCGCCTCTTCGAGCGGCTGACGCACCGAACTGATGCCGAGGGCGGCCGCCGTGGGCGTGTCGTCGAAGCCGACGACGGCGCCGTGGCCGCCCGCCGTTCGGACGGCGCTGAACGCGCCGATCGCGAGCGAGTCC
>NZ_DAIUJO010000015.1:0-45649 GCF_036848755.1 Sinomonas sp.
ATCTCACTTCGCTTCTCGCGGCGGTCGGGCCACCGACCGTCCTTGGTCTCCTAGTCTCCGGTGCCGCGGTTGCCCTTCAGGGCAAAGCCTCCCACCTGCCCGAGTTCATCCTCACGGCCAGCTCCTTCATCGTTTCCACCATGACGGGAACGGCCGCCTGCGCCCTCGTCGTTGGCTCTGCAACGTGGCCCACCGTCGATGGGATGGCCTCTCGGCGACCTCCCGAAGCCCGTTTCCGCGCCGTCAGCGAAGTGCTGAAGGTCGCCTCTCTCGGTCTGGTGACCATGATGCTCCCGGTCATGGGAACGTCCATCGCCCAAGCCACGAACCTTTCCACTGAGAACGCCAAATGGCAGGTTCTCAAGGACCGCGTCGCGCTTCGATTCTCGGTCCAGTCCGATGAAGAATTCTCCAGTTACAAGAGCGCCATTCGCGATCTTGCGGCCTCGGCTTCGGAGGCGGGGAAGCTCACCCTCTCCTATGCGTTCTCCCCTCGAAGCAGGGACCGCCCGGGCCAGGAAGTCCAGCCGGGCGGAGCAGAGTTCGACGGGATCGTGCTCGCCAACCCGGACTACCTTCGGGCCATCTCCCCCCTCGTCGTCCATGAAGCGGCTGGCTCCCAGCAGGTGCTGGAAAGAGTCGCGGAACCGGTCGCCTACGACGAGCTTCCCGAAGCGGCCAGAGAATTCTGGAGCAATCAGTTTCCGCTGCTCAACCGGGCCCGCAACAGCTTGGAGGGGCTCAAAGAGAACCTCCGGTACTACCGGTACACCGGAAATGGCGACTTCCCGGCGCTTCCTCCTGTGCCCGGGGAAATGGTCCAGCTGCAGCATCCGCTGATCATCGTGGTCGACCGTCCAGCCGACGCCTTCAACGACTTCACGATCGCAGCCTTCCTCTCCTCCGGGAACCTCACCTTCAGCGATTCCGCATGGCTCAAGAGGTCCCTGGACGCCTCACCGCTCGCCACGGCGGTGCTGTCTGTCGATCGGCTCGCTGACGCTGCGCTCTACAACAGCCAGCTCCAGAATCAGTCAGCCGGGCTCAAGACCCTTTCCTTCGCTCTCGTGCTCTTGGCCCTGACGATGGGCGTCGCTGTCTCGGCGATGGTCTACGCGATTTCCCGAGCGAAGCGCCTCTTCGTGCAGCGGACCGCCGGTTGGAGCTGGTTGAGAGCCCTCGCTCGCAGAATAGCGTGGGAGGCCATGATCGCCACGGCCTTAGCGACAGCGATGTTCTTCGCTCTGGGCGGAGCCAGCAAGCCGGAAGTCTTCTGGACGCTGGCGGGGATACCGCTCTATCTCACGGTGGCGGTCGCCTTGCACCTTGTGTCTGCGAGAAACGTCTTTGCCAAGACCTTGGCCCGCAGAGCCTGACATCGGAGGAAGCAGAGCCTGACGTGGGAGGAAGAAGACAGGGTGGAAATCAACGCCAGCAATGTCAGCGTCACTATTGATGGCCATGACGTTCTCGTGGACGAGACAGTGTCCGCCATCCCAGGGCGTACTCTCGCCCTCGTCGGCCCGAGCGGATGCGGCAAGACGACGTTGCTCAACGTGCTTGCCCTCCTCCGCCGCGTGAACGCGGGAAGGGTTCAGCTGGGCGATCAGGACGCGACCCGGTGGGACGACCGCCGTCGTCGGAAGTTCTGGCAGCAGCACACGGCCTTCGTGTTTCAGGACTATGGGCTCATCGACGAGGAATCCGTCGCCTACAACGTCGCCCTGTCGAAGCTTCCCCTGCTGCCTCATCGAGCGAATCGGATGCCCAGGGTGGAGGGCATCCTCGAACGGGTGGGGCTCGCTGGTCGCGGGGAGGACACGGTCTCGACGCTGAGCGGGGGCGAAAAGCAGCGTGTGGGCCTGGCCCGCGCCATGTTCCGCTCGGCGGACGTCATCTTCGCCGACGAACCCACTGCCTCGCTCGATCGGGAGAATCGGCGCCTCGTGACCGACTTCCTCCTGCAGGAAGCCGCCCGCGGTGCCGCCGTCGTCATCGCCACCCATGACGAGACCCTGATGGCACTGTGCGACCTCCGCTTCGAACTCGGGCACTCCGGTTCCCGCCGGGGGCCTATCCCGCCTCGGTGACGGCGGGCCGCACGTCCTCCGACGATGGTTCACGGCGCTGCCGGATCTCGGCCACGAGGCCGGCGAAGCGCTCGTCGGTGAGCGGGTAGAGCACCATGATGAGTCCCGCGGCCGCGCCGAGGGCTGCCGGAATGAGCCCCGCCGCAGCTTGGACGCCGGCGACGGCGCTCGCGGTCTGCACGGACGCATGCCCGTCGTAGCCGCCCCACGCGAGGGCGTAGCCCGCCAGCGCCCCGCCCACGGCTTGGCCGGATTTCCTGGTGAAGGAGAAGAGGGAGTAGATGATTCCTTCCGAGCGGACGCCGGTCTTCCATTCGCCGTATTCCACCGTGTCGGCTTCGAGGGCCCAGACGACGATGTTCACTCCCGTGATGCCGAGAATGGCGACGGTGAAACCGGCGAAACCGAGCCAGACCAGTGCGGGCGGAGCGAGCATGACGACGACGCCGCCCAAGAACAGCACGGCGGCGAACGCGATGTAGAGACGCCGTTTGCCGAACTTCGGCACAAGGGAGGGCAGGACCGCGCTCAGGGCAAGGGTCATGAGCAGTTGGACGACAGCCAGCACGGGAACGAGGCCGAGCGCGTGGAGCGCATCCCGGAAATAGAAGACCTGGACGGTGGTGAGGGAGAGCTGGCCGCTGAGGAACAGCAGCGACGAGATGCACAGCATGAGGAGCGGCTTGTTGCCCTTGAGCGTGGCCATGCTCTGCCTGAACGAGACTCTCGGTACGTCGCGCGCAACCTTCTCCCGTGCCGTGAAGAAGGTGAAGAGGTAGAGGGCGACACCGACGACCATGAAGACCAGGGTCAGTACGGTGAAGATGGGCTGGAGGTCCGTTCCGGTCTTGAGGAGCGGAGCGACGAAGATGCTGAGGGCCGAGCCCACGGTGAGGGCGCCGATGGTCCGGGCGGAGGCGAGCTTCGCCCGTTCCTTCGGGAGTTGGGTCATTGAGGCCGCCATCGAGCCATAGGGAATATTGACCAGGGAATAGGCGAGACCCATTGCCGCGTAGACGATGTACGCGTACGCGAGCTTCCCTCCCGAGCCGAATCCGGGAACGTGGAAATTCAGGAACGTCAGGATCATGAGCGGCAGCGCGCCGAACAGCACGAAGGGGCGGAACTTGCCAAACCGCTTCGTATTCGTCCGGTCGACAAGCCGCCCGGCGACCAGATCGGAGAACGCGTCGAACACGCGCACCACAAGGAAGAGTGTTCCGGCCGCAGCGGCCGAGATCCCCGCGACATCCGTGTAATAGATCAGCAGGAACATTGTTGTGGTGGTGAAGGCGAGATTGTTTGCTGCGTCGCCGGCGCCATAGCCGACGATGGTGCGAAGGCTGAGCTTCGCTCCGCCCGCGCTCGCGGGCATGCCTGATGAAGACGTCATCGTCCGATCCTTCTTCTCTGAACTGCGCTCGAGGAATTGCGTATCTAGCCGATTTCGGGCTTGGTCCCGCCCAGCTGGGTCCACCGGCTGCGGAGGCGATGGGCCGCGGCTTTCGGCCTCCGATCCCGCGTGAAGACGCCCTTCTTGTTCCCATCGACGCGCATGATGCCCTTCGATGTCTGGAAGTCGGCGAAGTTCCAGACATGCTCGCCGACCATTGCCTCGACGCGGTCGAACACCCGGTGGTACATGTCCAGGAGGGCGCCTTGGTATTCCTCGCTCCACGGCTGCTCGTCGAACGAATGGAGTCCCGGAATCGTATCGGCGCCGTATTCGGTCATGATGATCGGCTTGGCATACCGCTCGTCCCATTCGAGCAGTTCCTTTTCGAGTTCGATCTCCGCGGAGGCCAAGTCGCCGGTGTTGGCGTACCACCCGTAATAGCGGTTGAGCATGATGACGTCGAACAGGTCGGTGATGGAGTCCTTGCCCGGGCCGTCGAACATGACGTTGACGAAACCCACGGGGCGCGTGGGGTCTAGTTCGCGGGTGAGTTCCGCGAGCGGTTCGAAATAGGGGCGGGCGCCCTCTTCCGACGAATTGGGTTCGTTCGCAATGGACCAGATCACGACGGAGGGGTGGTTCTTGTCGCGGGCGACAAGCTCGCGGATCGCCTCCCGGTGGGCCGCGGCGGTGCTGCCGTTGACGAATTCGTCCCCATAGGTGCTCGTGGGGCCCGTCCCGAAGAAGCCCGCGAAGGCGGCGTTGAGTCCGACGGCGGGGGTCTCGTCGATCACGACGATGCCGTGCCGGTCCGCGAAGTCCATGACCTCTTCGGAGTACGGATAGTGGGAGGTCCGGAACGAGTTGGCACCCACCCAGTCGAGGAGTGCGAAGTCATGGACCATCTGGGCGCCGCTGTGCCCCTTGCCGATCGTCACGTGGTCCTCGTGCATCCCGAAGCCCTGGAAGTAGAACGGCTCGCCGTTGATCAGCAGCTGCTTGCCGCGCACCTCGACGGTGCGCACTCCGAAAGGCTGGGCATATTCGTCGAGGAGGGCACCGGCGTCGTCCGTGACCTCGATGAGCAGGCTGTAGAGGTAGCCGCGCCCAGGGCGCCAGAGGACGACGCCGGGAATCTCCACGGTGCCTTCCGCGCCCTGAGCCGTGGCGACCTCGGCGCCCGTCGCGTCGAGCACGCGCACACGGACGTCTGTGCCAGCGGCGGCGGATTCGACGCCGTCGAGCGCGATCCGGTAGTCCACCCGCCCTGTCGTGCCCTCGAAATCCGTCACGACGGTGACGTCCCGCACCCGGACGCGGGGTGTGCTGTAGAGCCACACGCTCCGGTGCAGGCCGGCGTAGTTGTAGAAATCGTGCATGTAGTGCTGCACCCTGCGCCCGCTCGGGGCCTCGGAGACGCTGCCCGGCGGAATCGTCGCTTGGCTGAGCTCGTTGTTCACCGCGATGCTCAGGCGGAACGTCGCGCCCGGTGCGACGTGGTCGGTGATCTCCGCCTCGAACGGCGTGTATCCGCCCTGGTGCTCTGCCACGAGCGCATCTCCCACGAAGACCTTGGCCCCGTGGGTTGCCGATTCCAGCCGAAGCCACACCCGCTGGCCGTCCCAGCCTCTGGGGACTCTGACCTCGCGCTGGTACCAGACCCAGCCGACGTGGTCCCGCACGGCGGGGTCGGGGAAGATGTCGTTGTAGCTCGCCGGGACCGCCATCTCGAGCTGGGTGTCGAGGATCACGTCCTGCCACCCGTCGGCGAGCCCTCGGCCCGTGTCTACCTTGAACCGGTAGAGGCCGTCCAGATTGACGAGTTCGCGGGTCGCACTGGCCTGTGGTTTCAACATCTCGGCTTCCTTCGCATCGTTGCGGTCCACATCGACGCTAATTAGTTGAAGCCTCAATTGGCAACCGCTTGCCACTTGTTGCCAGACAGGACGACCCCTACGAGGTCCCGCTCACCGGCGCGTTTCAGCGCTCAGGTCCGCCCGTCGCCCCCGAGCCCTGCATTGGCGCGCAGCGTCTCGAGGGGGATGCGCGCCGTCGCTCGCTCGATCTGCGCGGAGATGCCGCGGAGGGTGGACAGATGCCGGATCATCGTGCCCGCCTGGGACGAGAGCACGACGAGGCCGAGGCCGGCGCCGATGCGGCCGGTGTGGAAGACCGGGACCGCGATCGACGCGGAGCCGAGGCGCACCTCTTCCGCCGTGGTCGCGTAGCCCTGCTCCCGGATCTGGACGAGCTCTTCGGCGAGCCGGGCTCGGTTCACATGGGTATACGCCGTGGGCTGCTCGAGGTGGCGGTTGAAGTACGCCTCACGAACCCAGTCCTCCTCGAAGGCGAGGATCACCTTCCCGACGGCGGTGGCGTGCATCGGCAGGCGCCCCCCTACCCGGGAGGAGCGGGGTACGCGCTTGGTGCCGTAGATCCGGTCGATGTACAGCACCTCGTGGCCCTCCCGGATGGCGAGGTGCGCGGTCTCGCCCGTGAGCGAGAAGAGGTCCTGGAGGTACGGGCGCGCGGCGTCGCGGAGCGCGCGGCCGGCGTTCTGCCCGAGCTCCCACAGGCGGATGCCCAGCTGGATGCGGCCTTGGGGATCGCGGGCGAGGGCGCCCGACTCGACCAGCTCGCCGACGAGCCGGTGGGTCGTGCTCAGCGGCAGCTGCGCGGCTTCGGCCAGCTCCGACAGGCTCATCGACCGGCGCCCCGACTCGAAGGCGAACAGGATCGCCAGGAGCTTGGACGTGACGGTGCGGCCCGGTTCCCTGCTCCCGCCCGCCATGGCCCCTCCTCGCGCGCGCCGGAGTAGGCCGCTCCGGCTACGGCAACTCTAGCGCCGTCCGCTCGTCCCAGAGGTTCGCTGACTCGATGGCCGCGAGGCCGCGGGCAAGGGCCCTGGCGGCGTCCGTGAACAGGTGTGCGTGGACCCGAGCGCTGCACAGCCTGAGCGCGGCCTCGCGGCTCAGGCCGAACCAGTCCATGACCGTGTCGAGCCCGTGCGGGGTGAGCCGCCACGTCTTGTCCGCGTCCTTCACGATGGCGTCCTCGACAGAGAGCGCGTCCCTGCGCGAGTCGTGGCCGTCGATGATCTCGACGATCCGGGCCGCGCGCGCCGGGGGGACCCCTACGTCGGCCAGGATGCTCGCGGCGAGCTCCGCGCCCTCCCTCTCGTGGAGCAGGACCAGGTCCGGGCGGTGGCTGCCGGGCGCGATCGCTTCGAGCACCTCGCCCGGAGGGACCCGTGACCAGCCGACGTCATGCAGCATGATCGCCGGAAGCACCACCCCGGCGTCGGCCTCCGGGTGCGCTTCGAGCAGCGACCGTGCGATGGCGACGGCGTACAGGGTATGCGCATCGTTGCTTCGGACCTTCAGATGGACGACGGCGCGGGGCCAGATCCGGGAGAGCTCGCCGTCCAGTTCGTCGCCGAGGGACAGCACGCCTTCGGCTTCCGGCGGGATGTGGGCCGCGAGATCGCGGCCCAAGTGGTTTGCGTGCGGGGCGAGCTTGGAGGACACAGGTCCAGTGGACGGTCCGGCCTGCCGGGGGCGCCAGAGGACACTTCCGCTGAGTGGAAGGCGGCCCTCGGGCTGCGGGGTGACGCCGCACACACTGATTGCAGGCGAACCGCTCGGGGCCCTGACAAGGGGGCCGCGAGGATCTCGAATCCAAGGAGTACTGATGTCACTGTCGACTCAGGGCGGCGGGTGCCCGTTCGGCTTCGGCTCGGCGGACACCGCGACCGGCACCGCTGCCGGCGGCTCACCGGCCTCCCCTCCCGGGGAATTGCGGGCCCGCGGCCACCATGGCTACGAGCCGTTCCAGATGAAGGACCCCTTCCCGGCCTACGCCGCACTGCGAGCGGAAGAGCCCGTGATGTACGACGAGCGGATCGGCTACTGGGTCGTCACCCGCTACGACGACGTCAAGGCCGTCTTCGACGACTGGGAGACCTTCTCCTCGGAGAACGCCCAGGCGCCGGTCCGCAAGCGCGGCCCGCAGGCCACCCAGATCATGGACGACGGTGGGTTCACCGCCTACTCGGGGCTCTCGGCTCGGATCCCCCCGGAACACACCCGCATCCGCGGGATCGTGCAGAAGGCGTTCACCCCGCGCCGGTTCAAGGTGCTCGAGCCGTTCATCCGCGCCAACGTCGCCGAGCGCCTCGACGCCATGCTGGCGCGGGGCCGCGACACCGGCACCGACCATGGCGAGATCGTCAGGGACCTCGCGTACGAGGTTCCGACCATCACGATCCTGACGCTCATCGGCGAGGATCTCGCCAGGATCGACGACTACAAGCGCTGGTCCGACTCCCGTGCCGCCATGACGTGGGGCGACCTCACCGACGAGGAGCAGATCCCCCACGCCCATCACCTCGTCGAGTACTGGCAGGCGTGCCTCGCTCTGGTCGAGAAGGCGCATCGGGAGGGCGGAGACAACCTCGTCGCCGACCTCGTCAGGGCCCAGCAGGACGGCGCCGAGATCTCCGACCACGAGATCGCCTCGGTCTGCTACAGCCTCCTGTTCGCGGGGCACGAGACCACGACCACGCTCATCTCCAATGCGCTGCGCCTCCTCGCCGCGGACGCCTCGACGTGGCAGCAGCTCGTCGAGGACCCGAAGAGGATCCCGGCCGCGATCGACGAGGTGCTCCGCTATTCCGGCTCGATCGTCGCGTGGCGGCGGAAGGCCCTCAAGGACGCCGAGATCGGGGGAGTGAGCATCCCCGCCGGCGCAGGCGTCCTGCTCGTCATGGGCTCCGCGAATCGGGACGAGAGCAAGTTCGAGGATCCGGAGACCTTCGACATCACGAGGCCGAACGCGCGCGAGCACCTCTCGTTCGGTTTCGGGATCCACTACTGCCTCGGGAACATGCTCGCCAAGCTCCAGGCGAAGATCGCGGTCGAGGAGGCCACGGCGAAGATCCCGCACCTGCGCGTGGACGATCCGGAGAGCATCGAGTTCCGCGAGAACCTCTCGTTCCGCGTCCCGCTCGCGGTTCCCGTGAGCTGGGAGGACTGAGGAGTGAGCACCATGGAAAGCACCGACTACGTGCAGTTCTTCGACGGCGGCATCGAGCCCAGGCTTGCGGCGCTGGGCGGCAAGGGAGCGTCGCTCGTGACGATGACGGCCGCGGGCATGCCGGTCCCTCCGGGCTTTGTTGTGACGACGGCGCAGTTCGACTCGTTCATGGCCGAATCCGGCATCACGGGCCGGGTCCACGCGCTCCTCGCCAGCCTCGACCCCGAGGACGTCGCCGAGGTCGATGCGGTCTCGGCGAAGATCCGCGCGGACATCGAGTCCTGCCCCGTCCCGGCCGAGGCCCGGGCCCAGACCGTGGCAGCGTTCGCGGCGCTCCAATCCCGCTTCGACAGCCCCGTCCCGGTCGCGGTCCGCTCGAGCGCGACGGCGGAAGACCTCCCCGAGGCGTCCTTCGCGGGGCAGCAGGACACGTACCTCTGGCTCGAGGGCTTCGACGCCGTGGGGGAGCACATCCGAAAGTGCTGGGCCTCCCTCTACACGTCGCGGGCCATCACCTACCGCCTCAGGAACGGCATCCCGAACGAGGGCCTCTCGATGGCCGTCGTCGTGCAGAAGATGGTCAACGCAAAGGCCTCGGGCGTCGCGATGACTTTGGACCCCACCAACGGAGACCGCTCGAAGATCACGATCGACGCGAGCTACGGCGTCGGCGAGATGGTCGTCTCGGGCCAGGTCACTCCGGACAACATCGTCCTGGACAAGGTCACGCTCGCCCTCGTCGCGGAGCACCTCGGCGACAAGCACGCCGAGCTCGTCCCCGATCCCGAGGCGCGGCGGCTCGTGGAACGCGAGGTCGACGCCGATCGCCGTGGCCGCCGCTGCCTCACCGAGGCCCAGCTCACCGCCGTGGCCACCCTCGCCAAGCGGGCGGAGAAGCACTACAAGTGCCCCCAGGACATCGAGTGGGCCCTCGACGCAGACCTTCCCGACGGCGAGAACCTCCTGCTCCTGCAGGCCCGCCCCGAAACCGTCCACTCTGCCAAGCCCGCGACCGCGGCGGGTGCGGCCGCTCCGCGGACTAACACCGCCTCCACCGGCTTCAGCTGGGGCTCCATCAAGCTCACTGCCTGACAAGAAACCACTAGAAAAGGACACGCCAATGTCGATGAAGTCCTTCCCGAAGCCTTCCGAGCTCCCGGTCCCCGCCGGCGCCGAGGGCTGGGAGAAGCTCTACCCCTACTACCTCGTGTTCCAGGACAAGCTCAGGGAACAGGAGGACGCCAAGTTCTGGTTCTGCGACAGCCAGCACTGGCCCACCGTCTTCAAGCCGTTCGAGACGATCGGCGGCGAATTCGCGGTCAAGTGCCTCGGCCAGTACAACGCGCGGCACCTCATGATCCCCAACGCGAACGGGATCGAGTTCCGCATCCACCTCGGCTACCTCTACATGAGCCCGATCCCCGTCCCCGAGGACCAGATCGCCGCGCGCGTGCCGCTCTTCGAGGAGCGCGTGGGCTACTACTTCCAGAACTGGCCGCGCCTGCTCGAGCAGTGGCACGCCAAGGTCCGCGGGACGATCGACGAGATGGAGAAGATCACCTTCGCCAAGCCGCCCGCGGTCGTCCCGATCGAGGACATCCGCTCAGGCAAGGCCATGGACGGCTCCGAGGTGCTGCTCGACAGCTATGACCGCCTCATCCAGCTCGCCTACCAGAACTGGCAGTACCACTTCGAGTTCCTCAACCTCGGCTACATCGCCTACCTGGACTTCTTCAACTTCTGCAAGCAGGTCTTCCCGAACATCCCCGACCAGTCGATCGCGACCATGGTCCAGGGCGTGGACATGGAGCTGTTCCGCCCGGACGACGAGCTCAAGGGCCTCGCCGCCCTCGCCGTCGAGCTCGGCCTCCAGCCCGCCTTCGCGGACACGGACGACGCCGAAGGCACCCTTGCCGCGATCCAGGCCTCGGCGGGGGGCGAGCACTGGATGACGCGGTGGGACGAAGCGCACGATCCGTGGTTCAACTTCACCGTCGGCAACGGCTTCTACGGCCACGACAAGTACTGGAACGAGCACCCCGAGATCCCGCTCGGCTACATCAAGGACTACATCGACCGGCTCGACGCCGGTCAGGAGATCCTGCGCCCCGTCGAGGAGCTCGTGGCCGAGAAGGAGCGGATCGTCGAGGAATACCGTGAACTGCTCGACGGCGAGAACCTCGCCCTGTTCGACGCCAAGCGGGGCCTCGCCGCCCAGTGCTACCCGTACGTGGAGAACCACAACTTCTACATCGAGCACTGGACGATGGGCGTGTTCTGGCGGAAGGTCCGCGAGCTCTCCCGCCTGTTCCACGCCGAGGGCTTCTGGAACGAGCCCGACGACCTGCTCTACCTGGGCCGGAACGAGGTCCGCGATGCGCTCTTCGACCTCGTGACCTGGTGGGGCGTCGGGGCCGCGGAGCCGATTGGGCCGAGCTACTGGCCCGAGGAGATCGAGCGCCGCCGCAAGATCGTGGATGCGCTCAAGACCGCCCGCCCGGCACCGGCGCTGAACACCCCGCCGGCCTCCATCACCGAGCCGTTCACCCGCATGCTCTGGGGCATCACCACGGAACAGGTCCGGCAGTGGCTCGGCGACGGCGAAGCGGTCGACGGCGGGGGCCTCCGCGGCATGGCCGCCTCGCCGGGCGTCGTCGAAGGACCCGCGCGCGTCATCACCGATGCGGATCAGCTCTCCGAGGTCAAGCAGGGGGAGATCCTCGTCGCGCCCGTCACCGCGCCGTCGTGGGGGCCGATCTTCGGCAAGATCGCAGCGACCGTCACGGACATCGGCGGCATGATGAGCCACGCCGCCATCGTGTGCCGGGAGTATGGCCTGCCCGCCGTGACCGGCACGGGCTCCGCGTCCACGACCATCCGCACCGGCCAGCGCCTGCGTGTGGACGGGACGAAGGGCACGGTCGAGATCCTCGAGGCGCCCGCCCTCTCCGGGCCTGACGTCCACACCCACGAGCACGGACATGAGCCCGCCCATGCCTGAGCAGAATGCGGCCAGCCAGTCCGCCCGGCTCGCGCTCATCACGGGCGCGGCGGGCGGCCTGGGCCGGGCCTTCGCCCTCGGTTTCGCCTCCCGCGGCTACCGGGTCGCGGTGGCCGATGTCAACGCGGCCGGGGCCGAGGAGACGGCGCGTCTGGTGCGCGAGGCGGGAGCCGAGGCCATCGCCCTCAAGGTCGACGTCACCGACGTCGCGTCCACCGAGGCGATGGCCGCCGAAGCCGCCGAGTTCGGCGGCGGCCGGATCGACGTCGTCGTCAACAACGCCGCAATCTACGCAACCGTGACCCGCAGCCCCTTCGAGGAGATCGACCCCGATGAATGGGACCTCGTGATGGGCGTGAACCTCAAGGGCCCGTGGCTCGTGACGCGGGCGGCCAGCCCGTATCTGGGCGACGGCGGCCGGGTCATCAACCTCTCGAGCGCGACCGTGTACTCGGGATCCGAGCAATGGGCCCACTACGTGGCGAGCAAGGGCGGCGTCATCTCGCTGACCCGCGTGCTGGCCAAGGAGCTGGGGCGCCGAGGGATCACCGTCAACGCGATCGCCCCCGGGTTCACGCTCACCGAGGCCAGCTACGGCCTCATGGAGAACGCCGAGACCTATGGCGTGGACCGCGGCGCGATCAAGCGGGCGAGCAAGCCCGAAGACATCGTCGGCGCCGCGCTCTTCCTCGCGAGCCCCGACTCCGCCTACCTGACCGGCCAGACCCTCGTGGTCGACGGCGGCCGCCAGTTCATCTAGACCATCCTGAAAGCACCGGGAGCACCCATCATGACCACCACCGTCCACTACACCGACGCCGAGGGCAGCGTCCGCGACGTCGAGGGCCGGCCTGGCGACTCCGTCATGGAGACCGCCGTGCGCAACGGCGTCCCGGGGATCGTCGCCGAGTGCGGCGGCTCCCTCTCCTGCGCAACCTGCCACGTCTTCGTCCGCGAGGACTGCCTCGCCGAGCTTCCTCCGATGGAGCCGATGGAGGACGAGATGCTCTACGGAACCGCGGTGGAGCGCGAGGAGAACTCGCGCCTCTCCTGCCAGCTCCGGCTGGTGGACGGGATGGACCTCTACGTGACCACCCCAGAAACGCAGCTCTGACATGGCTGCCTCGAACTCACAGCCCACCGGACTGCTGATCATCGGCGCGAGCCAGTCGGGCGTCCAGCTCGCGATCTCGCTGCGCGCCCTCGGCTTCGACGAGCCGATCACCCTCCTCGGCGAGGAGAACCATCGGCCCTACCAGCGCCCGGCGCTCTCGAAGGAGTGGCTCCAGGGCGTGGTCGGGAACGAATCGCTCATCTTCCGCTCGGGCGAGTACTGGGACGAGCACAACGTCACGCTCGTGAAGGACGAGCGGATCGTCGAGGTCACGAAGTCGCCTGATGGCTCCGGCGTCGCCCGGGCGGCGTCGGGGCGGGAGTTCCCGTTCAAGCGCCTCGCGCTCACCGTCGGTGCGCGCGCCCGGAAGCTGGCGGTCGACGGCGCGGACCTCACCGGCGTCGTCTACCTCCGCAACGCCGACGATGCGCTCTCGCTCAAGGCCCGCGTGCCCGAGGTGAGCGACGTCGTCGTCATCGGCGGCGGCTTCATCGGGCTCGAGGCCGCATCGAGCCTGAAGAAGATGGGCAAGAACGTCGTCCTCCTCGAGCGCGGCCCGCGGCTCGTCGGCCGCGCAGTCGGCGAGGAGACGTCGCAGTACTTCCTCGACGCGCACCGCGGCCGGGGCCTCGACATCAGGCTCGAGGCGCGGATCTCGCGGCTGGTGCCCGGCCCGACGGCTGACGGCGGCAAGGCAGTCGCCGGCGTCGAGCTCGGCGACGGGACGGTGCTGCCAGCGCAGGTGGTGCTCGTCGGCATCGGCGTCATTCCGAACACCGAGCTCGCCGGGCAGATGGGCCTCGAGGTGGAGAACGGGATCGTCGTGGACCGGTACGCGCTCGCCTCGGATGGGACCACCGTGGCCGTGGGGGACTGCGCGAACCTCCCCAACCCGGTACCAGGCTCCCCGGCGGGCGAGCGGATCCGGCTCGAGAGCGTCAACAACGCCATCGAGCACGCGAAGGTCGCCGCGTATTCGCTCATGGGGCGGCGTGAGGACTACGCCGGCGTCCCCTGGTTCTGGTCGAACCAGGCCGATCTCAAGCTCCAGATCGCGGGCCTCTCCGTCGGGTTCGACCAGACTGTGGTGAGGCGCGACGACGAGCGCGGCAAGTTCACGGTCCTCTACTACCGGGCGGGACGGATCATCGCCGCAGACTGCGTCAACGCCCCGCTGGACTTCATGGCGGTCAAGAACGCCCTCGCGAAGGGGCAGAACATCCCCGCCGCCGCAGCGGCCGACCCCGCCGTCCAGCTCAAGACCCTGGCAACGGGAGGGAACCCATGACCGAGAAGACCGTGGCCGTCGATGCCACGCGGGCCGAGGCGTTCGCTGGAGCCTACCCCGTGCGGCCGATCCCAGCCTCTGGGCCAGTCGAGACCTCGCCGATCTGCCTGACCCCGAGTTCCTTCGCCGGGCTCGATCCGCTCTGGAAGGCGGTGGTGGCCGAAACCCGTGCGCGCGGCAACGACATCCACCTGCCGATTTCCGTCGCCTACGCGGAGCGGCTGTGTGCCGCGTACCCCGCCGCCGACCGAGAGCTCGTGCTCGCCACGACCCTCCTCCACGACACCGGATGGGCCCGCGTCGACGAGTCGCGGATCATCTCGGAAGGATTCGCCGGAGACTGGCGCCGGGCCTCCATCCGCTACGAGCACGAGCACCAGGGCTGCGTCGTGGCCCGCGAGGTGCTGCCGAGGCTCGGGTACTCGGACGAGTTCGTCGACCGGGTCGCCGCCATCATCGACGGCCACGATACGCGGCACGTCGCGTATTCGCTCGAGGACGCCCTCATGCGCGACGCCGACCGGCTCTGGCGCTTCGACCGCGCCGGGATCGCCCTCGCCTCGTCCTGGTTCGGCATGGACCCGGCCACCTACACCGACAGGCTCGCGGCCGAGATCGTGCCCGAGCTCATCACCGCGGCGGCGGTGGAGATGGCGACCGCTGATCTCGCCCGCTCCAATGCCCTGCTCAAGACGGGAGTCCTCCGATGACCGCACCTTCGATGGACACCGCTCCGGCCTCCGCGAGCCGCCGTGCGGCCCTCGAGCTGCCCTACGCCCGCGTGGACGACGTGTTCATCGACGGCGCATGGGTGCCAGCCCGCGGCGTCGGCCGCAATCCGGTGACCGACCCTGCGACAGGTGAGGTCTGGGGCGAAGTCCCCGACGGGACCCGCGAGGACGTCGACTCCGCCGTGGAGGCCGCCCGCAGAGCGTTCGACCACGGCCCGTGGCCCCGGCTCCGTCCCTCCGAGCGCGCCGCGTACCTGCTGCGGATCGCCGACGAGATCGAAGCACGCGCGGAGGTCCTCGCGCTGACGAACACCCGTGAGAACGGCTCGCCGATCACGGAGACGCGCGGAGCCGCCGCGAATGCGGCGGGGATCTTCCGCTACTTCGCCACCCTCGCCGAGTACCTCGAGGGCGAGGACGTCCGACCGTTCCCGTTCGCACCGGGCCAGGAATCCGTCGTGCGGCGCGACCCGCTCGGCGTCTGTGCGCTCATCGCACCGTGGAACTTCCCCATCAACCTCGTCGTCATCAAGCTGGCCCCCGCCCTCCTGGCCGGATGCACGGTGGTCATCAAGCCGGCGTCGCCCACGCCGCTCTCGATCCGCTTCATCGTCGACGCCGTCTCGGCGGCCGGCGTGCCGGCTGGCGTCGTGAACCTGGTAACCGGGTCGGGACGCATGGGCGACTCGCTGGTGCGGCACCCGGGCGTGGACAAGGTCGCGTTCACGGGCTCGACGCCGGTCGGCCGCCGGATCGCGGCCGCGTGCGGCGAGCTGCTGAGGCCCGTGACCCTCGAGCTCGGAGGGAAGTCGAGTGCGATCGTGCTGCCCGACGCCGACCTCGGCGCGATGGCCAAGGTCCTCATCCGCTCCTCGATGCGCAACACCGGCCAGACCTGCTACATCTCCACCCGCATCCTTGCCCCCGCCTCCCGCTACGACGAGGTCGTGGACATGGCCACGTCGGTGATCGGGGGAGCCCGCCAGGGCGACCCACTCGATCCAGCCACGGTGTTCGGGCCGAGCGCCACGCGCTCGCAGTTCGAGACGGTGATGGGGTACGTCGAGTCGGGGCTCGCCGAGGGCGCGCGGGCGACGACGGGCGGCCGGGCGGCGTCGCTCGGCGGCGGACTCGAGGGCGGTTTCTTCGTCGAGCCCACGGTGTTCGCCGACGTCACCCCGTCGATGCGCGTCGCGCGGGAGGAGATCTTCGGACCCGTTCTGACGGTGCTCAGATACTCCGACGTGGACGAAGCCGTGGCGCTCGCGAACAACACCGAGTTCGGCCTCGGAGGGCTAGTGTTCTCCCAGGACACCGACGCGGCCCTGGCCGTTGCCGACCGAATGGACAGCGGATCCGTGGGCATCAACTTCTTCGCCTCGAACCACGCGGCGCCCTTCGGCGGACGGCACGATTCAGGGCTCGGGACGGAGTACGGCGTCGAGGGCCTGGGGGCGTACCTGAGCTTCAAGTCGATCCACCGGCGGGTGTAGGGAGCAGAGATGGCATCGTCAGCGAGCAGCGTCCTTTCCGCCCAGTCCTCCATCAAGGACTGGCAGGAATCCCTCTACAAGGACCTCCATGCTCACCCCGAACTGAGCCATCAGGAACGGCGGACTGCCGGGGTCGTGGCCGAGGAACTGCGCCGAGATGGCTTCGCCGTGCAGGAGGGGATCGGCGGGACGGGGGTGGTCGGTGTCCTCGAGAACGGTCCGGGCCCGACCGTCTTGCTCCGGGCCGACATGGACGCGCTGCCGATCGCCGAGGCCACGGGGCTCGACTACGCGAGCACGGTCCATGCGGCAGACGGAAGCGGTCGCGAAGTTCCAGTCATGCACGGCTGCGGCCATGACATCCACGTCTCGTGCCTCCTGGGGGCGGGACGGCTCCTGGCCGGAAGCCGGGACTCGTGGTCGGGAACACTCGTGGCGCTGTTCCAACCGGCCGAGGAGACGTCGGACGGCGCTCAGGGGATGGTCGACGACGGCCTCGCCCGCCGGATCCCGCGGCCCGACGTCGCCCTCGGGCAGCACGTCCTGGCGTGGCCCGCGGGCACCGTCAGCCCTCACGCCGGCGCCTTCCTGTCCATGGCGGACAGTGTCCGCATCACCCTCTACGGCCGCGGCAGCCACGGCTCGATGCCGCACCTCTCGATCGATCCAGCGGTCCTCGCGTCGATGGTGGTCGTGCGGCTTCAGGGGATCGTCTCGCGCGAGGTCCCGCCGGGGGAGTTCGCCGTGGTCACGGTCGGGCGGATTGCGGTCGGCGCGAAGAGCAACATCATCGACGACCACGCCGTCCTCGAGCTGAACATCCGCACGTACGACAGATCGATCCGAGACCAGGTCCTGGCAGCCATCGAACGCATCGCGCGAGCCGAGAGCGCGGCGTCGGGGTCGTCGAAGGAGCCGGACATCGAGGTCTACGACAGCTATCCCCTCACCGACAACTCCACTGAGGCGACCGCTCGGGTCGAGAAGGCCTTCCGGGATCATTTCGGGGACCATCTCGCCGACTATGGGAGGCAGACCGCAAGCGAGGATTTCAGCGCCGTCCCGGATGCCTTCGGCGTTCCGTACACGTACTGGGGCTTCGGCGGCACGGAGCCGGGCGCCTATCGCGCGGCCGAGGAGCGAGGAACCGTGAGCGCGGACATCCCAGCGAACCACTCCCCGCGCTTCGCCCCCGTCATCCAGCCCACGCTCGAGACCGGGACGGCGGCGCTGGTGGTTGCGGCACTTGCTTGGCTTGGGTGACCCGTCCTCGAGCTGGGATGAGGCCGCCCACGGCCGGGATCAGTCTTCGCAGTCCTTGCAGTAGGCGCGCCCGTCCTTCTCCCTGGCCAGCTGCGAGCGGTGGCGGACGAGGAAGCAGGACTGGCAGACGAACTCGTCCTCGCCCTGAGGGATGACCTGGACGGTGAGCTCTCCTGAGAGGATTTCTCCGCCCGGCAGGTCGCTCGAGTCGCCGCTGTCGTCGCCGTCGAGGTCGCGGACGACGCTTCGGGGATCGGGTGCGTTCGCAGATTTCACGGCCTCGAGGGAGTCGTCCTGAGACTCCCTGAGGTCTGGGCGTAGTTCGTCGTAGTCAGTGGCCACGTGGTGGATCGCTTTCTTGGGGGCAATGAATGAGGAGCAGCAACCCTACCTCAGAAATGGACCGCGTCCGTCGGCGCTGGTGTCTGCGTCCCTAGGCGGGAAGGCTCTGGGCGGGTTCTGCGACCTTGCGGCGCATGCGGTCCAGGAGGCGCTTGAGGAGGCGCGAGACCTGCATCTGGCTGACACCGAGGACCTGGGCGATCTCGCTCTGGCTCATCTCCTTGACGAAGCGCAGCTGCAACAGGCGTCGCTCCTCCTCCGTGAGCCCATCGAGGGCTGCCGTGAGGATCTGCTGGTCCTCGACCTGTTCGAAGCCTCCTTCGATGAGCGAGAGCGCACGGACGGACGCGGCGGGCCGGGAGTCTGATGCGTCCGCCGGCTCAAGGGGGACGCCGACCATGGCGGCCGCCGCGACCTGTGCCTCGAGGATCTTCTCCTCCGGGAGCCCTGTTTCGCTCGCGAGTTCGGCGCTGTTCGGTTCTCGGCCGAGCTTCTGGGCCAACTGGCGCCGGGCGGCGTTGACCTCGAGCCGGAGCTCCTGGATGGAGCGGGGCGGGCGCACGGTCCAGGACTGGTCGCGGACATAGCGCTTGATCATGCCCGTGATCGTGGGAACTGCGTAGGGGACGAAGCCATGGCCCGCGCCTTCCCGATACCGCTGAATGGCCACCATCAAGCCCAGCCGGGCGACTTGGCGCAGGTCCTCGGGATCGTGACCTGGGTAGCGGTGCCGGTTGGCGAGGGCGTCCGCGACCCCGAGGTATCGGGTCGCCATCTCCTCAGCAGTGCGGGGAACGGGCTCCCCCGCCTCTGCCTCGTCCTCCGCGGAAGCCAACGGTGCCGGGCTGGGGGTTTCATCGGATGCGAGCAGCACTGCGGCCCCTTTTGCTAGATGGCGAAGTTACAAGCTAGACGAGCTAGTTATATCCCGGTCACATTCAGGTGTCCAGCGAGGTTCCCGGGGGTGGGCCGAGTATCGTTTGCTAGGCGATCTAGCGAATGGTGGAGGAGAGATGAAGGTCCCGCCGGCCAAAGCCGGGTACTGGTACGAGCAGGACAGCACCGCGAAGGAACGGGCTGTCCGAGTGCTCAACGCCCTGCGCGACTACAGGGCCTCCGAGGGCGCGATGCGCAGGCGCACCCGGAGCGCCATGTCGATGGGGGAGACCGACCTGCTCGCCTTGCGCTACCTGTTGGAGGCCCAGGCGCAGGGGCGGGACCTGAGCCCCAAGGACCTGGCGGCGAAGCTTGGGATCACCTCGGCCTCGATGACGACGCTCGTGGACCGGCTCGTCCGCGGAGGGCACGTGACGAGGGAACCCCACCCCACCGACCGTCGGGCACTGATCCTCCGCCCCACTCCCGGCTCGGACGAAGAGGTCCGGACGACGCTCGGAAAGATGCATCAGCGGATGATCGAAGTGGCCGCAGGCCTCTCCCCTCAGGAAACGGAAACCGTCGTCGCCTTCCTCGCGAAGATGTCCGAGGCCGTCGACCAGATCGACCCTGCCGCGCACTGACCGTTCCGGTCCGTGGCCGGACCGATCGGCAGGTGCCTATCCTGAAGGGGTGTCACGTGCGGTGCCCTACCTCAGCTACCCGGATGCGCCGAGCGCTATCGCCTGGCTGCAGGAGCTCGGGTTCGGCGTCTCGCTGAGGCAGGACGCGGATCACGGCAGGGTAGTGCACTGCGAGATGCGGCTGGGAGATGCGGTGATCATGGTCGCCAGCGACGACGCGGACTATGAGATACCGGGGCTCCTGGGGCAGTCGACGGGGGTCGGTGTCTATCTCGTCACCGAGGAGGTCGACGGGATGTTCCGAAGGGCCGTGGCAGCCGGGGCGCGCCCCGTCATCGAGCCGGAGCAGACCGCTTGGGGATCGCGCCGGAGCCGCGTCGTCGACCCATGGGGCAGGGAGTGGAGCTTCGGCTCGTACGAACCCGGGAGGGTCAGCCAGCCATAGGCTCGTGATCCCGCGCCGCCTAGCGCCCGGCGGGCGGCGCGCCCACCGACGCCCGTTCGACGAGGTGGGCCTTGAGCGGAAGGCGTTCCGCGGGCACCCGGTGCCCGAGCCGCCGCAGGAGGGCCCGGGCGGCCTCGCGGCCCATGTCGTACACGGGCTGGGACACGACCGTCAGCGGCGGATCCACGAGTTCGGTCCATGGGAAGTCGTCGTAGGCGACGACGGAGACGTCCTCCGGGATTCGGAGTCCGCGCCGCTTGATGTGCCCGAGGACTCCGAGGGCGATGAGGCTGTCCGAGCAGACGATGGCGGTGGCCGAACTCGGGCCGTCTAGCAAGTCGGTGCAGGCTGCCGCGAGGGCGTCCTCGGAGAAGGCGTTGAGCCGCACGAGCGTCGGGTCCCATACGTCCCCGGCCTCGGCGAAAGCGCGCTCGATCCCGCGGACGCGATCGGCCACAGGGGACAGCCCGAGGTCCGCCCCGGGCTCGTAGGGCCCTTCGACCCGGAGGCTCGAGACATAGCCGATCCGGCGGTGGCCGGCGTCGAGGAGGAGGCGCCCGACCTGGAGGGCGGAGTCGGAGAAGTCGACGCGCACCGTGTCGAGGCCGAGGCCGTGGATTCCGCGGTCGAAGAGGACGACGGCGCGCCCCCGGGCCTGCGCCGACTCGAGATGGGCCGTCTCGTTGCTCGAGCAGGGTGCGACGACGAGGCCGGCCACGCGCTGCTGCAGCAGCTCTTGAACCGCCCCCACCTCGGCATCCAGATCCTCGTCGGTGTTGATGAGCACGACCGTGTATCCCGCCGTCCGCGCCTCGTCGGAGATGCCCCGCAGTGCGAGGCCGAAGTGTGCGTTCTCGATGTCGCCGACGACGACGCCGATCGAGTTCGAGTGCCCCGTGGTCATGCTCTTGGCGACTTGGTTGGGACGGTAGCCGAGCTGCTCGCTGGCCGCCAGGACGAGGGAGAGCACTTGCTCGCTCACAGCTCCGTAGCCCCCGAGGGCCCTCGCCGCCTGGGCCTTCGAGACTCCGGCAGCGCGGGCGACGTCGGCGACCGTGGCCTCCTTCACTGGCTGCTCTCGCTTCGTCATCTTTGCATCCCATCTGAAAAAAGAGATTGACGCCACTCGGCAATGTAAGTACAGTCACATCATCCCCGAAGTTGAGACCGGTCTCAAACTGACCGACTGAGACCGGTCTCACCGAAGCGAAAGACGGACCTATGAAAAGCATCAAAGCAGCGGCGCTCGCCGCGGCGGCCGCCCTGGCCCTCTCGCTGTCCGCCTGCGGCGGCTCAAGCACCGCGTCCACCACCGACAATCCATACGGACTCATCACGCCCGGCCAATTCCGTGTCGCCAGCGTCGGCGACTCGAAGCCCTACACCTTCACCGACTCCTCCGGAAAGTTCACAGGGTTCGACGTCGAACTCTTCACCGACGTAGCCCACCGCATGGGCATCAACAACGTGGTCTTCACCGGCCAGGACTTCTCCGCCATCCTGCCCGCGGTTGCCAATGGGCAGTTCGACGTCGGTGCGGCCGCGATCGGCATCACGCCGCAGCGCGAACAGACCGTCGACTTCTCCGACGGCTACCTCGCCGGGTACCTGACGGTCCTCACGGCAAAGTCCTCATCGGTCACGAACACCGACAGCCTCACGGGCAAGCGTCTGGGCGTGGTGCAGGGAACCCTGCAGGAGACCTACGCCATGAAGAACTTCCCAGGCGCCAACCTCGTCCGGTTCCCCGACAACAATTCCGCCGTCGCCGCACTCAACTCCGGCACCATCGACGCCCACTTCCTCGACTACGAGGCAGCAAAGGACTACGTCTCCAAGTTCGGCCTCAAGGACGCCGTTGACATCCCGTCGTTCGATGCGCCGGCTGGCTTCGCGATTGCCAAGAACAAGCCGGCCCTCAAGGATGCGCTGAACAAGGCGCTCAAGGCCGCGATGGCCGACGGAACGTGGAAGCGCCTCTACCAGAAGTGGTTCCCGGGCTCACCCATGCCGAAGCAGTACCTGCCGGCCTCCGACCAGTAAGTGAGCGGGCGGAGGCGTCCACCCCGACGCCTCCGCCCGCCTCGACGGAAAGCACCACCATGGACCCGCTCAGCAACCTCCTCAAGACCTTCTTCGACTTCCAGGCGATGGCCGACGTCCTGCCCCAACTGCTGCAGGTAGGCCTCAAGAACACGCTCGTCATCTCGGTCTCCGCCACGGTGATCGGCTGCGTCCTCGGCATGATCGTGGCCCTCATGGGCATCTCTCCCTCCGCCTGGCTGCGATGGCCGGCCCGGGTGTACACCGACTTGTTCCGCGGACTTCCGGCCATCCTCACGATCCTCCTAATCGGCCAAGGGTTCGCCCGCCTGAGCCAGCAGATCTTCGGCCCGAGCCCCTACCCGCTCGGCATCATCGCCCTGAGCCTCATCTCGAGTGCCTATATCGGGGAGATCTTCAGGGCCGGGATCCAAGCGGTGGACAGGGGCCAGCTCGAGGCCTGCCGTGCCCTCGGCATGGGATACGGGCGCGCGATGCGTCTCGTCGTCGTCCCGCAGGGGATTCGTCGGGTGCTTCCCGCGCTCGTCAACCAGTTCATCGCCATCATCAAGGACTCGAGCCTCGTCTACTTCCTCGGCCTCCTGGTCTCGGAGCGTGAGCTCTTCCGCGTTGGCCAGGATGCCGCCGTCGTCAGCGGCAATCTCTCGCCGCTCGTCCTCGCGGGCCTGTTCTACCTCGTCATCACGGTCCCGCTCACCCATCTGGTCAACTTCATCGACCAGCGGTTCCGCACCGGGCGTCGCAGGCCGGCGCCGCCGGTTTCAGGTCTTCGCGAGGTCGTCGAACTCGAGGCCGCCGGAGCAGCAGAAAGCAGATGACCATGACCCTCTCAACGGAAACCCGCAGGCGCACCATGACAGACCCCACGCACGCCTACTCCGGCGCCGGCATCGAACTCAAGGACCTGACTCTGGCCTACGGCGAGATCGACGTGGTCCGGAACATCAGCCTCCGCGTGCAGCCCGGAACCACCACCTGCATCATCGGGCCGTCCGGCTCGGGCAAGTCCACCCTGCTCCGCGGCATCAACCGACTCCACGAGCCGAAGTCCGGAGACGTGCTCCTCGACGGAACCTCCACGCTGGGCCAGCACCCGGACCAGCTCCGCCGCAAGATCGGGATGGTCTTCCAGCACTTCAACCTCTTCCCCGACCACACCGCTCTCGAGAACGTGGCACTCTCCCCGTGGAAGGTCAACGGGCTCTCCAAGAAGGCGGCCTTCGAGCTCGCCTCTGCCCGGCTCGACGAAGTCGGCCTCCGGGAACGTGCGGACCACAAGCCCCGGGACCTCTCCGGCGGCCAGCAGCAGCGCGTTGCCATTGCCCGCGCCCTCGCGATGGAACCCCAGGTCATGCTCTTCGACGAGGCGACGTCCGCCCTCGACCCGGAGCTCGTGAACGGGGTCCTCAACCTCATGGCCAGCCTCAGCGGCCGCGGCATGACCATGCTCGTCGTCACCCACGAGATGGGCTTCGCGAGGAGGGCAGCGAATCAGGTCGTGTTCATGGACGAGGGGCAGGTCGTCGAGGCAGGCACTCCCGAGGACATCTTCGACCGGCCGCAGTCGGCGCGACTCCAGCGGTTCCTCTCGGAGGTGCTGTGATGATGGCCCGGCTGCCGATCTCCACGGCCATCGTCGGCTTCGGGGTCTCGGGAAGCGTCTTCCACGGTCCCCTGGTCGGAGCGAACCCGTCGTATGCGGTCGCTGCCGTCGTGACAGGCAACCCGGCGCGCGCCGCAGCGGCCCGCCTCCGCTTCCCCGGCGCCCTGATCGTGCCCGACTACTCGGCGCTCCTCGCGCTCGTCGACGACGGAACGCTCGAGCTCGAGCTCGTCATCCTCGGCACGCCACCTGCGCTCCACCGCGAGCAGGCGCTGGCCGCCGTCGCCCGCGGCCTGCACGTCGTCGTCGACAAGCCCTTCGCGGCCTCGGTCGAGGATGCGCAGGCGATGATCGACGCCGCCCAGCAGGCGGGGACGCTGCTCACGGTCTTCCAGAACCGCCGCTGGGACGGAGACTTCCTGACGGTCGCCGAGCTCGTCCGCTCCGCGCGGCTCGGCGAGGTGCGCACCTTTGAATCCCGCTTCGAGTGGTGGCGTCCCGAAGGCTTCGGGAACTGGCGCGACCGCACGGCCGTAGACCAAGGCGGAGGCCTCCTGATCGACCTCGGCAGCCATCTGATCGACCAAGCCGTGCAGCTCTTCGGCCCCGTCGAGGAGGCGCGGGCCGACCTCCGGAGGTACAGCCCTGGGCAGGGTGGGGACGAGGACAGCTTCGCCGAGCTGAGGCACGCCTCCGGCGTCACGAGCCGGCTCTGGATGAACGGACTCGCGCCCGCCCTCGGGCCGCGGTTCCACGTGCTCGGCAGTCAGGCGGGATTCACCTCGTGGGGCCTCGATGGGCAAGAGCCAGCTTTGGCCGCGGGCGCCGATCCTGCGAAGCCCGGCTACGGAGCAGTCCCGTCGCGCGAGCCAGCTCGGCTCGCGGACGGCAGCTCCACCCTCGACGTCGGCCTCATCCAGGGGGACTATCCAGCCTTCTACCGCCTGCTCGCGGACGCCATCCACCGCAACGGGGCGCTCCCGGTCGATCCCGCGGACGCGCTCGCAACCCTGAGGATCATCTGCGGTCTCCACGAGACCACGCCGATCCGGGCCCTCGCCTACACCTGAGAAGAAGACACCAGAGGAAGAATCACGAATGTCTGAGCACGAGAACCCGCGCTATCCCTCCAACCGCCGTCGCGTCGCCGTCGTCGGCGGGGGCGTCATCGGCGTCTCCACCGCCGTCCACCTGCTCCGTTCCGGCGCCGACGTCACGCTCCTCACGGAGGGCGAACTCGCTTCCGGCGCCTCAGGGCGGTCGCTGTCCTGGCTCAACTCGGCCGGAATCCGGAGCCGCGAGTACCACGCCCTGCGCATGGCGGGCATCGACAGGTACCGGACGCTGTTCGCCGCGGATCCTTCGCGGGACTGGCTTCAGTTCGGCGGGGGGGTCTACTGGGACAACGACGACCGCTCCGCCGCAGCCCGGCACGCGTACGAGCGGTCCCATGGCTACGACTCCCACCTCGTCGGTCCCGACACCGTCGCCGCCTTCACCCCGGGCCTGAATGCGAGCGCGCTCGCGCCCACGTCCGTCTACAACCCTGGGGAGGGGTGGGTCAGCCTCCCGGACCTCATCGAGCACCTCATACAGGAGTTCACGCGCCGCGGCGGGGCCCTCAAGACGAACGCGGGGCCAGCCCGCGTGGAGGTCGACGACGCCGGGCGGGCCACCGCCGTCGTCACCCCTGCCTTCGGCACCCTCGAGGCCGACGCCGTCGTCGTCGCCTGCGGTGCCCACACGCCTGACGTCGTCGCGCCCCTTGGAGTGCGGATCGACAACGGCTCTCCGGTTTCGATGCTCGTGGTGACCGAGCCGCTCGACCACGACGTCAAGGCGGTCCTCAACACGCCCCGGGCGGCCATCCGACCGAACCCGGGGCACACGATCGCCATCGACCACGACTGGTACGAGGAGCACATCGTCCGCGACGAGGCGGGGGGATACTCCATTCCGGAGCCCGTCGTCGGCGAGCTCCTCGCCGAGGCCAGCCGGCTCATCGATGGGGCTCCCGAGCTCAAGGCCGCGTCCTGGAAGATCGGCCTCAAGCCGATCCCCGGCGACGGCGAGCCGGTATTCGGCGAGCTCCAGAAGGTCCCCGGGTGCTTTGTGGCGTTCACCCATTCCGGCGCGACGCTCGCGCTCATCGCGGGCGAGCTCCTCGCGGACGAGGTGCTCAGCGGGCGCCCGCACCCCATGCTGGCGGCATTCCGGCCGGAGCGGTTCGAGCAGAACTAGCCCCCGCACAAGGATCGGCTTTTGGCGGGCGCGGGGGCGCCCGCCAAAGGCTGATCCTTGCGTTCGCCGAGCAGGTGGAATCGCGGGGGACGCCCACGTTTCTGCGCGGCATTCCCTTTACAGTATTTGTCACAGGCTGCGGCAAGAAGCCCGGCCCTCGACAGAAGGGGATCCATGGAGCGCCTGCTCGATGTCCTATTGCTCGGGCGCTACAGATTCCACGAACTGAGCCTGCGCGGGCGGGTCGTGCTGAGCCAGCTGCCGTTGAACCTCACCATGCTCCTCTCCGCAGCGGTCCTCGCCGCATCCGCGCCCAGCGCACTCGCCGACCCGCTGTTCCTCCTGGGTCAGGGCACCGCACTGGCGCTGCTGGCCCTGTCCGCCGCCGTGCCGTGGGGGCGGCTGCCCTACCCGTCCTTCCTCGCGGTTCCCCTGCTGGACTTCGTCCCCGTAGGGCTGGTGAGGGCGTCGTCCTCCGACGTGCTCGCGGGGCTGGGGCTGCTCGCCGTCTTCCCCATCATGTGGCTGGCCGGGTCCGGATACCGGCCGAAGGCTGTCGTCCCTGTGGGCGCCCTCGCGCCGTTGCTGATCGTCTGGGTGCCCATCCTGGCCTCCGGCAGCGCCACCCTCCGCACCCTCGCCGCGCAGCTCGTGTACCCGTTCATGATGCTGGCCATCGGCGTTGCCACCTCCGTCCTGACGGCCAGCAACGACGCAGAGAAGGCCAGGTCCGCGGAGCTCCTGGAGAGGAGCGAGACTCGCTACAGACTCCTGGAGACCGTGCTGGAGACAGTGGACGTCGGGGTGGTCGTCATCGATGCCGACGGCCACGACCTGCTGATGAACGCGCGCCAGCGCTCACTGCACCAGGCCGCCCTTCCGGCGGGAGTCGACGACGCGCCGGAGGCACAGCTCCTGGTCTACCGGGACGGCGCCGAAGTCCCCGCCGAGCCCCGGGACCGCCCCGTGGCGCGGGCGCTGGCAGGGGAGGACTTCGCCCACGAGGTCTACCGGCTGGGCCGGGGTGCGCGAGCGCGATCCGTCTCGGTCTCCGCCGGCACCTTCCGTGACGGCGCCGGACGGCGCGCCGGGACCGTCCTTGCCTTCGCCGACATCACGGACGTCCTTGCGGCGGTGCGGGCGCGGGACAGCTTTCTGGGCGCGATGTCGCACGAGTTCCGCACGCCGCTGACCAGCATCATCGGCTACACAGAACTGCTCCAAGGCGAAGCGGCCCTGACGCCGGACGGCCGGGCAGACCTGCATGTGATCGCGCGCAACGCAGCCCACCTGAAGAAGATGGTCGAGGACATTCTGGCAGCTGCTACCACGGGCGCTGCGACAGCCGTTGCCTGGACCAGACTTGATGTGGCGGAGCTGGTGCGCGACGCCGCCGCCAGCGCTGCCCCCGAAGCAGATCAGGCAGGGCTCCGGATTTCCGTGAAGGCCGACGAGCCCCTGCCCGTCCTGGGCGATCGGACGGGTCTGACCCGGGTCCTGGACAACCTCGTCTCCAACGCCCTCAAGTACTCCTCGGGCGGCACCGAAGTCTCCATGGCTGCCGCAAGGGACGGGGAATGGGCGGTGGTGACCGTCGAGGACCAGGGCATGGGAATGTCCCCGGAGGACGTCAAGAGGGCGTTCACCCGCTTCCATCGCAGTGCCGAGGCGAAGCGCTCGGGCACCCCCGGCACGGGCTTGGGGCTCGCCTTGGCGCACGAGGTCGCCGTCCAGCACGGCGGAAGCCTTGACTGCACGAGCGAACTCGGCGCGGGCAGCACGTTTACCTTCCGGATACGAGCCCTCAGCGAGGCCCCGGCGTAAGCCATCGGTGATCAGCCCCGCGTCGTCCATGAAACCGTCAGCTATTTCGACGGGGTCAACTTCCATTCGGTCGGGGAAGCCGGCGGTGGACCAGTGCCGCCGCCGGCTTCCCGTACTTCCACCTCAAGTGGGGTGGGACCGGCCTCAGACGGACGTGAACCCTCCGTCGATCAGCACGTTCTCGCCCGTGATCATCGCGGCCGCGTCGCTCGCGAGGAACGCGATGAGCGCGGCGACTTCCTCGGGCTGTGCGAAGCGGCCCACGGGGATCTGGGCCTTGGCCTTCTCCCCTTTCTCTCCGGCCCACGCCTGCTTGCCAAGAGGCGTCTCGACGACGGTGGGAGAGACTGCGTTGACCGTGATCCCCCGGCGTGCCCACTCGAGGGAGAGAACCCGCGTCAGCCCGACAATCGCCGCCTTGCTCGCGCAGTAGGCCGCATGCTGGTCGAGTCCGACGACGGCAGCCTGTGAGGCGAGGTTGATGATGCGCCCGTATCCGGCGTCGAGCATGAGGCGCCCCGCGGCCTGAGCCATGTAGAAGCTCGCGCTGAGGTTGACGTCGATGGTGGCCTGCCATCGTTCGGCCGAGACCTCAGTCGCGGGGTCAAGCAGGGCAATGCCAGCGGAGTTGACGAGGATGTGCGGCGTGCCCGCTTCGGCCAGGACGAACTCGAAGACCTCATGGGCTGCGGTCGGGGCCGTCAGGTCCTTGGTGATTCCATGGTGCCCGGAGCCGGGGAGGCCGGCCACGATATCCGTGACCTGCTCGGCAAGGTCGACCCCCACGATCCGTGCTCCACGCTCTGCGAAGTGACGGGCGACCGTGAGGCCGATTCCACTCGCAGCCCCGGTGACTACCGCGGTCTTCCCCGCGAACGACTGATCGGCGGTCATCGGATTCCCGCTACGGCATAGATGGCATCGATCGTGGCCATGTTGTCGACGTAGTCCGGGCCTTCCGTCGCCAGCGGCCTCTCCAGGCGGAGGCCGTCGACCACTGCGGCGAGCTGATGGTCGTACGTGTCGAGGCCCGCCACCGTCGAAACATGGGTGAGGCCACCACGCTCGATCTGAATCGAGTGCCCCCGGGCGGGGAAGACCATGTTCTCGACCCGGAGCCTTCCCGCCTCGCCGATGACCGTGAGACTCGACTCGAGGGTGACCGTCGGCTCCATGCTCGCCCTGATCAGCCCCTGCACGCCACCCTCGAACTCGAGAGCCGCCTCGATGCTCAGGTCCGCGCCGAGAGGATTCCTCTCGGCACTCGCCCGGGTCACGGTCGGCTCGCCGAACAGCGTCCTGACCCAGTGAACCGGGTAGCAGCCCAGGTCCATGAGAGCGCCCCCACCGAGTTCCGGGACGTGCCGGATTGACGCGGGGTTGAAGGGGTTTGCGCCGTTGAATACGGCCGTCACAGAGCCGACCGGGCCGAGCTGTTCGGATCGGATGAAATCCCTGATCCAGGCTTGAAGGGGGTGGTAGTAGTCGTGGAACGCCTCGAACGCCCGGCGGCCGGTCTGGTTGGCCGCAGCCAGAATTGCCTTCGCCTCCGACGAGTTCATCGTCATCGGCTTCTCGCACAGAACATGCTTCCCCGCCTCGAGGGCGGCGATGGTCCACTTGGCATGCTCTGAAGGAGGCAGCGCTACGTAGACCAGATCCACCGACTCGTCGGAGAGGAGGTCCTCGTAGCGCGAGTAGGCCGTCGGGATCCGATGACGAGCCGCGAAGTCGGCGCCGTCGCGACGTGAAGCGACAGCGACAAGCTCGACGTCGTCCCGCCGACGCGCCGGAGCAATCAGGGCCTTGGGGGCGATCCCGGCTGCGCCGAGCAGGCCGACGCGAAGTGTTGCCGCCCCCATCAGGCCAACCAGTATTCCGAAGGCGGGACGAACGCTTCGAGCTCGGTCCACAGGGCATCGGGAATCTCGAGTTCGGCGTACCCGAGGGTCTGGGCCACGCGCTCCGGCGACGAAATGCCGACGACCGTTGCGTCGACGAACTCGGCGCGAAGCGAGAACTGGAGGGCGGCCGCAGGGAGGGGCACTCCGTATCGCTCGCAGGCCGCGGCCATGGCGCCGGCCGCCTCGGCCACGCGATCATCGCGTTCCCCGTAGCCGTACTTGGTCTGCACGTCGGGCCCTTTGGCGAGCATGCCACCGCCGTAGGGGGCGGCGTTCACGACGCCGATGCCCCGCTCGTGCGCCGACCTGAACAACTTCTCCGCCGAGCGATCGAGCAGCGTGTACCGGTTGTGGCTGAGCAGGACGTCGAACTGCCCTGTGTCCAGGTAGCGGGCCAGCAGATCCACCGGTCCCCCCGCGACGCCGATGTGGTCGACGCGGCCGTCCTCGCGCAGCCGCACGAGCGCTTCGACGGGACCGCCCGCCGCGACGCCCTCCTCGAACGAGATCCGCTCGGGGTCGTGCAGGTAGAGCAGGGGAACCCGGTCGACGCCGAGGCGCTCGAGGCTTTCCTCGTACGAGGCCAGTACGCGCTCGCCGGAGAAATCGCCCGTTAGGGGATCGGGGTCGACCTTCGTCGCGAGCACGACGTCGGCCGGCAGGCCCCCGTGGGCCGCGAGGGCCACGCCGATCCGCTTCTCTGCTTCACCGTGCTCCCCGTACCCGTTGGAGGTGTCGATGAAGCGAAGGGGGCTATCGAGCACGGCGGCGATGGTGCTGACAGCCCGCTCGTCGCTCACGTCGTAGCCGTAGAGCCTGGCCATGCTCGCCAGCGGGCTCGTACCGACGCACAGTTCCGTGACCTTGAGCCCGGTTGAGCCCAACGGACGAGTGGTGAGAGTCACGAGGCGTCCTCCAGTACTGGGGCGCGGTCGGCGAATGCCTGGTGGGCTGCGTGGTAGGCATCGACGATGCGGTCGAGGATCTCCTCGGTGGCAGCGTCGCCGCGGGCAGTCTCGGGGTGGGATTCACGCCAGTCGAGCATCCGCCTCACGGCCCGCTCGAACGTGAGCCGGGGTGCGAAGCCGGGGACGAAACGGCGGATCTTGGAGTTGTCGAACACGGCCGAGTGCCCGAGGTCGCCGACGAACTCTCCGGACCAGAACCACTCGGGGGCCACCACGGGGTAGAGCTCGCTCGCAACGTGCACGAGGCGCGGCTGAACCCCCAACGCCGCGGCGAAGAGGGTGTAGATCTGGTTCCAGGTGAGGACGTCGTCGCCCGTGATGTGGAACGTCTCGCCGATGGCGCGGTCGCTGCCGAGCAGCCCGACCAGGCCTTGGGCGAAGTCCTCCGCGTGGGTGAGCGTCCACAGCGACGTCCCATCGCCGTGGACGGGGATCTCGGCGCCCCGGGCAATGCGGTCGACGACGGTCCACCCGCCCGGCAAGGGCGGATTGGCGTCGTCATACGTGTGCGATGGGCGGACCACGGTGACCGGGAAGCCCTGCTCGCGGTAGGCGCGGGCGAGCGCTTGCTCTGCCCGCCATTTGGCCGTGGCATAGGGAAGGGGCGGGTTGGGGCCCACGGGGGTGGATTCCGTGATGGGGGTCAGCAGAACGGGCTTGGCATAGATGGAGCCGGAGCTGATGTGCACGTACTGGCGCGTGCGGCCCGCGAACAGCGCGACCCAGCGCGCGACGTCGTCCTCGTCGTACGAGAGGAAGTTCACCACGGCGTCGAACTCGCGGTCCCCGAGGGCAGCGCGGAGGGTGCCGTCGCCGGTGACATCGCCGGTCAGCTGCTCCACCTCCGGAGGCAGGGACCGACCGGCCCGGTTGGCTCCCCGATTCAGAACGGTCACGGCCATGCCGTGGGCGGCGGCGAGCCGCACGCACGAGGCACTGATGGTGCCCGTTCCACCTATGAACAGCACCCTCAGAGGCGCCGCATCGTACTTGTGCAACAAGACTTCTCCCTTCACTGGCCTGCCGTCTTCCTTCACTTGCCTGCGTACCAGTCTTCGAAGCCGTTCTCAACGAGGGAGATGAGCACGTCCTCGCTGCGGATGCCGAGCGGGGCAAGCTTGGCGACGAGGGTTTCGAAGAACTTTCGCTTCACCGCGACCGGGTACATGTGCACGGCCGTCACCTGGATGAGCAGGAGAGTGCGGCGGTCGACGCCGTTGTACCCGGCATCGAACTTCAGCTCACCACTGTCATGGGGTCGGAAGACCTGGAAACGGTCGTCGGCGGGGATGCCCAGCGCCTCGATCTGGGCGTCGTGGATTGCGCTGCCGATGGCCTCGGACGAGCTGTCGTAGAGCCCCCGGTCGAGGTCGACCTGAATGAGTGGCATTCAAACTCCTTGGAATCGGATCATTTGATAGCGCCGGCCGAGAGGCCGCGCTCGAACAGGCCCTGCAGGCACAGGTAGGCGACCACCTCAGGGATCGCGGTCAGCACTGCGGAAGCGAGGATCTTCGTCTGGTCGTTGCTGAACTCGCCGACGAAGAACTGGGGGACGAGGGTGATGGTCTGCATGTCCTGCGACTGCAGGAACACGAGGGGCATCAGGTAGTCGTTCCACGCTCCGATCAGGGTGAAGATCAGCACGGCCGCGGCGATAGGCCTGGTGAGCGGGATGACAAGGTGGATGAAGCCCCGAAATGAATTCGCGCCGTCCACGCGGGCCGCCTCGAACATCTCGTCGGGCAGGCCGTGGATGAAGTTGCGCGTCAGCAGAACCGCAAACGGCACCTGCAGCGCGGCCAGAGGCAGAATGACGGCCCAATAGGTGTTGAACAGGCCGACGGCCTGGGTCGTGGTGAAGAGCGGGGTCAGCAGAACGACCTCTGGCAGGGTGAGGCAGGCCAAGAGCATCCAGAAGTAGACCTCGCGGAAGCGGATCCGCAGCTTTGCGAACCCGTAGGCCGCGAGCATCGTCACCGCGTAGACGAGCACGATCACGCCGCCAGCGATCAGGGCGCTGTTCACGAAGAACCGGAAGAAGCCCGGCACTTGGAGGACGTCGCGGTAGTTGGCCCAGCCGTCGCCGGCGAGCGAGCCCTGCACCATCGCGATGAGAGGGAACAGGTACGGCAGGACGAGCAACGTGGCGATCAGCTGAAGGAGCCCCTTGCTCCACCATTTGCGCACCTCGAACATCAGCGTCTCCCCGTCCTCTCGCGCGCCGCCACCTGCAGGATGATCGCCATGATGAGGGCGACGACCAACAGGATGATCGACAGAGCCGCCCCGTAGCCGACGTGGGCGAGCTGGATCGTCATCTGGTAGATGTAGGTGCCGAGGAACTGCGTCGAGTTGTTCGGCCCGGCGATGGTGACGAGCCACGGGACGTCGAAGGTCTTCAGGGCGCCGATCGCGCTGAGGATCCCGAGCGAAACCGTGGTCCCCCGAAGGTTCGGCCAGATGATGCTCCAGAGGACGCGGATGTTGCCCGCTCCGTCGATCCGGGCTGCCTCGATGAGGGACTGGTCGATCTGGCTCATCGCCGCGTAGTAGAGCACGAACGTGAGGCCCGTCCACTGCCAGATCGTGATGGCCATGATCACCGGCAGCGAGGTGGAGGTCTGGCCGATCCACGGTTGCGCGAGGAACCCGAGGCCGAGGTGGCCGAGCACCGCGTTGAACTGGCCGTTGGCGGCGAAGATCTGGCGGAACACGGGGGCCATGATGGCCGGGGCCAGCACAACCGGCACGAAGATGATGACCTTGTAGAGCGTGGCGAGCTTGATGCGCGAGTGCATGATGACCGCGAAGACCACCCCGAGCGCGGTCTGCAGGACGAAGGTGGTCACGAAGAAGGCCGCCGTGTGCTCGATGGCCTTCCAGAACACCGGATCGTTGAAGATGTTGGCGTAGTTGCGTAGGCCCACGGAAAGCGGCTCGGGGCTTGCGCCGTCCCAGTTGAGGGTCGAGATGTACACCGTGTACCCGATGCAGTAGTAGATCAGTCCCACTCCGAGCACGAGGGCGGGAAGGATCCAGGGCAGGCCCGACGCTTGGAGACGGGGGCCGCGCGGCCGGCTCGGGGAGCCAGCCGCGCGGATCACCCGCTCTGGGGTGGAGACGGTCATTGCTTCTGCGCCTTCATCACTTGTTCTGCGCCTTCGCCGCATCTGCCGCTTGCTGCAGAGTCGTCGCCGCTGCCTGCGGCGTTGCGCTGCCGCTCGCGACCGACTGCGCCGCGGCAAGGAACGCGTTCTCGATGTCTGAATTGAGCAGGGCGAAGCGCGGCTCGTTCACCGAGGCCAGGTTCTTCAGGTACTGGTTGACCGGGGCGCTCTGCTGGGCAGGGTCCACGAACTTGATGGTGTTGAAGTCCGGGGCCACGCCGCTCAGCACCGGGGTGGTGTCGAGTCGGTCGGCGACGACCTGCTGGCCCTTGGTGCTGGTCGCCATCCACTTCACGAACGTCTCGGCGGCTGCTCTGTTCTGCGACTTGCTCGCGACCGCCAGCCCGTAGTCAGCGTCGCCGAACATCTCGCTCGTGTTGCCCTTGGCCGCCACATCTGGGAACTGCATCGGCAGAATCGGGAACGGCTTGGCGCCGGCGACCCCCGCGGCCGAGATCGACTGGGTCATCGCCGCTTGGGTTGCGTACTGGGTGTACCAGCTGCCCATCATCACCATCGCGTACTTGCCGGTGAGGAACGCGTTGTTGACGTCGGGGTACTGCTGTGCACCGAGAGCGCCGCTCTGCATGATGCCGCTGCCGAAGAGGTCCTTCCAGATGGAGAGCGTCTGGACGATTTGGGGCGAATCCCATTTCGCGTCGCCCTTGGATGCCTTGGTCCAGTAGCCGGGCTCGACCGAGTTCGAGATGGCCTGCAGGGTGTCCTGATCGAAGCCTTCCTGCGCTGCGCCCTGGGCGAAGCAGCCGACCCCATGGCTCTGGAAGGTCTGGCAGACCTGCTTCCACTGGTCGAGGGTCTTCGGCGGCTGGAGCCCGTACTTCTTGAAGAGGTCCGCGTTGTACCAGAGCGAACCAGCGTAGGAGGAGCCGATGGGCATTGCGGTCAGCTTGCCGTTCGAGGTGAGGCCGTCGACGGCGATGCTGGAGATCTTCGACTTCCAGTCGCTGCCGAGCGCCCCCTGTGCCGTGGAGCTGAGATCCTCGGCATAGCTCCCGAACTGCTGCACGTAGGCGCCGGGCTGCAGGTCGTATACGTCTGGCCCGTTGTTGGAGGCAAGGGCAGGGCGCATGGTGGCCTGGTAGTCCGAGATGCCGACGAGCTTGTAGTTGACCTTGATGTCCGGGTACTCCTTGTTGAACGCGGCGATGAAATCGTTCGCCTCGTTGGTGTTGGTCGGAGTCCACCCCCACCAGTTGATGGTGCCGCTCGTCGCTGAGCCGGCTGAGCCCTGGCTGCTGCCGCCTGAGCAGGCGACGAGGCCCAGGCCTGCCAGGCCTGCTGCCGCCAGGGCAGCGAGCGACCGGAGCGTGGTCTTCGATCTGAAATGGATTCGCATGTCAGTCCTCTTGTCGCGGATACAGCACTGTGTCCGGGTGAGCGCCCAAGCCGGGGGACCGGGCTACGTGAGGCCGTCAGGCTCGGTGAGGCCTCGTCGTCCTGCTCGCGAGTCCGTAGGACTCGCCTTTGTCACTCGGGACCAATGAGACGAATCTAACGAGCACGAAAATTTCCGTCAAGGTTTACAAGAAGACTCGAAACTTTTCGTTGGGACGACATGCGGAAGTCTGGCGGAGCACTGCGGTGGCAGCTGGGGAGACCTAGCCGCGTGGGCGGGCGCTGCTCTCCCTCACGACGAGGGAGGTGGCCATGTCGACCCGGCTGAATGCGAGCTCCGGCTCGTCGCGCAATCGCGTGAGAAGGTGCATGGCCTGCTCTGCCATCTCGGCGAGGGGCACCCGGACAGTGGTGAGCGGCGGCCCGACCCACTGGGCGATCGGGAGATCGTCGTAGCCGACCACCGAGAGATCGTCCGGGATGCGCAGTCCAAGTGAGCGGGCCGCCTCGTAGACGCCGAGAGCCTGTAGGTCGCTCGAGGCGAAGATCGCCGTCGGGGGCTCGGCTCCCGAAAGCAGATCGCGCCCCTCGGTGACGCCGTCGTCGCGGTGGAAGCCCCCCGGGCGGATGTAATCACGCCGAACCGGGATCCCGGCGGAGTCGAGCGCCGCCCGGTAGCCCGAGAGCCGCGCGGTGGAAGCCATCATGCTCTCAGGCCCCGTGATGATCGCGATGCGCTCGTGGCCCAGTGCGATCAGGTGCTGAGTGGCGAGGAAGCCGCCGTTCCAGTCGGCGGAACCGATGGAGGGGGCATCGGTCGTGGGGGCGCCGTACGGATCCATCATGACGATCGGGATGGCGCGGCTGCGCAGCCGCGCCAAGTCCTTCTCGGGCAGCAGGGCGGCGACCAGGATGATGCCGAGGGGCTGGCGGCGCAGCACCCCGTCAATCCAGTCCGGCGCCGGCAGGTGGGTGTCCTCGGCGCTCGCGACGACCATCCCGACGCCCTGTTCCCGGGCGGCCCGCTCGATCCCAGAGATGGCCGCGCCGGCGAAGGGGCTGTCCAGTTCGTAGCACAGGACGTCGATGAGCGGGGCAGTGCTCTGGGCGCTGAGGCGCCGGTTGTAGTTGCGTTCCTCGAGGAGGGACTCGATGCGGCTGCGGGTCTCGTCCGAGACGCCGGTGCGGCCGTTCAGGACCTTGGAGACGGTTGCGACGGAGACCTTCGCCAGGGCGGCGACCTCCGAGAGGGTGGCGCGCGCAGCCTGCGTCTCGCCCGTCGCGTCGTTCACCATGGGCCTCATGGTATCGGGGCTCGAACCCCGTGGCCGCCCTGTCTGCCCGGGCGGTTGACGACGTGCTGGCGAGCTCATAGCCTGACTCTCAGATAATTTTCTCTTTAACTAGGAAAACTTGCTAAGAAGAGGATATCAGGGCCATGACCGACCGAGAGCAAGATCTCGAATCATCTTCCGAGTTCGGCCGCTATCCCTCTCTCGCCGGACGCACGGCTTTCGTCAGCGGCGGCGCGACAGGGCTCGGGGCCGAGTTCGTCTCGCAGCTTGCCGCGCAGGGGGTCCGGGTGGCCTTCGTGGATCTCGACGAGGCGGCCGGAGCGGAGCTGGCGGCAGGAATAGCAGGGCGAGGCGATCCCGAGCCGTTCTTCCAAACCGTCGACGTTCGGGACATCACGGCGCTGCAGGGGTCGATCCTCAGGGCCTCCGATCACCTCGGCCCCATTACGGTGCTGGTCAACAATGCAGCGAATGACACCCGTCGCGGGGTCAAGGGGATCGACCCCGCTGCATGGGACGACGGCATCGCCGTGAACGTCCGCCACCACTTCTTCGCCACGCAGGCCGTCTGGCCCCTGATGAAGGCGGCGGGTGGAGGTTCGGTCATCAACCTCGGTTCGATCAGCGCCCACATCGATCTGGTCGACCTGCCCGTCTACATCACGGCCAAGGCGGGCATCGAGGGGCTGACCCGCACTCTTGCCCGAGAGCTGGGCCCGGACCGCATCCGGGTCAACTGCATCATCCCGGGCTGGATCATGACTCCCCGGCAGCTCGACAACTGGGTCGGCGAGGCGGAGCGCGAGAAGATCCTCGCGGCGCAGTGCCTGCCCGAGCTGCTGTATCCGGCTGACGTTGCCCGCCTGATGCTCTGGCTCGCCGCAGACGATTCGCGCCTCGCGACGGCGCAGACCTGGGTCGTGGACGGTGGTTGGCAGTGAAGGCGGAACGGCTGACGGCGCCGGTCACGTGGCACGGCGAAGGGCCGTTCTGGGATCGCGTCGGGCAGCGCATGCTGGTCGTCGACATGCTCGCGGGGGCCGTCGTCGACCTCGCCTCGCTTGAGCGCACCGCGCGCTACGACGTCGGCAGCCGCGTGGCTGCGGTGATCCGGCGGCGAGCGGGAGGAGGCTTCATCGTGGCAACCGAGCACGGCTTCTCCCTTTTCGACGAGGCTTTTTCCCTCGAACGCCAGCTGCCCGACGTGCTGGCCGACGCCGGCGTCAGGCTCAACGAGGGCGGATGCGACCCCCAGGGGCGCTTCTACTGCGGTTCGATGGCGTACGACGCGACTCCGGGCGCGGGATCGGTGTGCAGGCTCGAGGCAGACGGTTCAGCCTCTGTCGCCTTCGGCGGAGTCACCATCTCCAACGGGCTGCAGTGGAGCGGTGACGGCTCTCTCGCGTATTACGTCGACACTCCCACGCGGCGAATCGACGTGTTCGACTTCGACAGCTCGGACGGCTCGTTCCACGGCAGGCGTCCTTTTGCAGAAATGGACGACGACGTCGCGGGCCTTCCCGACGGAATGGCAATTGACGCCGAGGGCGGCCCATGGGTGGCTCTCTGGGGTGGCGGTGCCGTGCACCGCTACGATCCCGACGGCCGCCTCACGGAAGTCGTGGAGGTCCCGGGGGTGAGCCATACCAGCGCCGCGGCGTTCGGCGGTCCGGCGCTCGACACGCTGTACATCACGTCCTCGCGGCAACACCTCCCCGTCGGCGCAGAGCCAGCGGCCGGCTCCGTGTTCGTCCTGCAGCCGGGTGTCCGCGGAGCTGCCCTGCACGACTATGCCGGGTGAGGCACGAAGCGCACATCCGCCCGTTGCCTAGCCCGCAGAACCCTTCGCTGGTCCCGACAGAAGTGGTTGACACCTCGGAGGGCGTTCTCTAGCCTGAGCAACAACGAAAATGATCGTAAATAGAAAGAAACTTTTCGCATATGGAGGTAGGCACATGACTGAGGAGCGCCCGCCCGGGTTCGTCCGCACCGAGGGATCCCGGTTCCTCGACGGATGGGGCCAGCCCATCCGCTTCACCGGCGTATGCATCGGCGGATGGCTCAACATGGAGAATTTCATCACCGGCTATGCGGCCAACGAGACCCTGATGCGGGAGAAGGTCGCCGGCGTCATCGGTGCTGATCGCGCCGAGCGCTTCTTCGAACGGCTTCTGAAGTCCTTCTACAGCGAAGCAGACGCGGCTTTCCTCGGATCGCTCGGGATGACGATCATCCGCATCCCCGTCAATTACCACCACTTCGAGTCGGACGATGACCCGTTCACGATCCTGCCGGACGCCTTCGACCACCTCGACCGCGCCATCGAAGCATCAGGCCGGCACGGAATCTATTCGATCATCGACCTGCACGCCCTGCCCGGGAGCCAGAACCACCACTGGCACTCCGACAATTCGACCCACGAGCCGCATCTCTGGCGGCACCCGCACTTCCAAGACCGGGTGGAGAACATCTGGAAGGCGATCGCCGAGCACTACAAGGACAACACCTGGGTCGCGGGGTACAACCTCATGAACGAGCCAGCGGACGAGTCCCGCGCCGTCGTGGGCCCACTCTACCGCCGGCTGTTCGAGACGGTGCGCGCCATAGATCCGGACCACACGGTCTTCCTCGACGGCAACACCTACTCGACCGAGTTCGACATGTTCGACGCCGAACCCTGGCCGAACACCGTCTACACCCTGCACGACTACGTCGCGTCGGGCCTCGGCCGGGGAGGCGACTATCCCGGCTATACCGACGGAACCTACATCGACAGAGAGTATGCGAGGAAGAAGTTCCTCCAGCGCTCCGAGTACGCGCGCCGCACCGGCACGCCGATCATGGTCGGCGAATTCGCACCCATCTATACCGGCGACGAACGAGTAGACGCCATGCGCCGGCAGATCCTCGCCGACCAGCTCGAGCTGTACCGCGAGTTCGACGTCAGCTGGACGAGCTGGATGTACAAGGACCTCGGGCGCCAGGGGCTCGTGAACGTAGCGGAGCATTCGCCGTACCGGAAGCGCTTCGATGACTTCGTGGCGAAGAAGAATCGGCTCGCCGCGGACCAATGGGGTAGCGACCGGCTCGGCGGGGAGGGCGTTCGGGAGGTCAGCCAAGCGGTGCAGGATCTGATGGCCCGCGAGTTTCCGGCATGGACGCCGTACCCATGGGGCCGTTTCGATACCGTCTCGACGGTCCTCAACAACCTCCTCTTCGCCCAGCCGCTCGCGGAGGACTACGCCGAGCGGTTCCGCGGGCTCACCGACGATCAACTCGACGCGCTCGCGGACTCGTTTTCCTTCGAGCAGTGCGTGGTGCGCGAGAGCCTGCGCGAGCAGCTGGTGTCCGGCCAAGACCCGAAGCCGATCCCCGCGACGCCCTCCGGGCAGGCATAGGCTGTGCGCGCCGTCGTCCTTCGCTCCCCGGGTGAGCCGCCCCAGCTTGAAGACGTCGAGCTGTCTGCGCCTCGCCCCGGCGAGCTGCTCGTCCGCATCGAGGCCGCGGGCGTCTGCCACAGCGACTACCACTACATGGTCGGCGACTTGAGCGCTCCGCTGCCCCTCGTGCTCGGGCACGAGGGCGCGGGGGTCGTCGAGGAGGTCGGGCCGGGCTCGTCCGGTCGCATCCGGGCGGGGGACAGGGTGGCCCTTCTCTGGCGGCCCCGCTGCGGGCAGTGCGCCGCGTGCCTCTCCGGCAATCCGGTGCTGTGCGAGCTGGGCGGGGTCCAGGCCGCGGCGGGCGGACTGCCGGACGGCACCTCGAGGCTTTCAACGGCCGACGGCGGTGAGCTGCACCATCTGATGGGCGTCTCGTGCTTCGCGGAACGGGCCGTCGTCAATGAGAACGCGGCCGTGGTTGTTCCTGACGGCGTCCCGCCCGAGGTCGCGGCGATCTCGGCGTGCGCGGTCATCACCGGCGTCGGCGCCGTGTTCCACGAGGTGCGGGAAGCCGCCGGGCGGCCACTGCTCGTCCTGGGCGCTGGCGGCGTCGGGCTCTCGAGCGTCATGGGGGCTGCGCTCGTCGGTGCGCACCCGCTCATCGTCGTCGACGTCGACGAGGCCAAGCTCGAACTCGCCAAGCAGCTCGGCGCGACCCATACGGTCAACGCCCGCGAGGACGACGTCGTCGGGCGCGTCGCGGCGATCACGCGAGGCTCCGGCGTGCCCTGGGCGATCGAGGCGATCGGCCGGGCCCAGACGCTCGAACAAGCCCTGACCTGCGTGGCGCCGGGTGGAACGCTCGTCGCCGTCGGCCTCGGGGCATCCGACGCTGAATTCCCCGTTCCGCTGAACCAGCTCGTACAGCGGCAGAAACGGGTTGTCGGTTCGCTCTACGGTTCGAGCAATCCACCGCTCGACCTGCCCCGCATCTTCGGGCTCTATCTCGCCGGAAAGCTGCCGCTCGACAAGCTGGTAGGCGACCGGCTGCCGCTCGCGGAGTTCGGGGAAGCCTACGCACGACTCACCGCCGGCGCCGTCGGGCGCGGCATCCTCGTGCCCTAGGGCCGGTCCAACGTGAAGGAGGAAGAAGCAGATGGTCCGCTCACAGGGCTGGTACGGCGGCGAGGGTCGCGATCCCTTCATCCACCGTGCGTGGATGCGGCGCGGCGCGCCTGACCATGCGTTCGACGGGCGTCCACAGATCGCCATTGCGAATACCGCGAGCGATCTCACGCCCTGCAACCTGCACTTCAACGAGGTTGCCGAGTACGTCAAGCAGGGAGTGTGGGAAGCAGGAGGGGTGCCGGTGAATCTGCCGGTCGTCTCGTTGGGCGAAACCCTCGTGAAGCCGACGGCGATGCTGTGGCGGAACATGGCTGCGATGGCCGTAGAGGAGATGCTGCGCGCCAACCCAATCGACGCCGTCGTCCTGCTCGGCGGCTGCGACAAGACCATTCCTGCTCTGCTCATGGGCGCCGCCTCAGTTGACCTGCCCGCCGTCGTCCTGCCCGGAGGGCCGATGCTCAATGGCTACTTCCGCGGCGAGCGGATGGGCTGCGGGACCGGGGTGTGGCAGTTGTCGGAAGAGGTGCGCGCGGGCACGCTGGCTCCGGAGGAGTTCGAGGCCAGCGACAAGAAGATGATCCGCAGCAAGGGGCACTGCAACACGATGGGAACGGCCTCCACGATGGGGCTTCTTGCGGAAGCGCTCGGAATGACCATTCCCGGCGTGGCCGGAACGCCCGCAGCCGACAGCCGGCTGCTCGAGGCTGCGCACGCTTCAGGTCGACTCGCGGTGGAACTCGCGCTCGAGGACCGGCGCATCTCCCAGGTGATCACGAAGGAGTCGTTTTACAACGCCATCGTCGCCCTCGCCGGCATCGGCGGCTCGACCAATGCCGTCGTCCACCTGCTCGCGATCGCTGGCCGCCTTGGAATCGATCTCACCCTCGAGGACTTCGACCGCATCGGCGGCAAAGTGCCCCTGCTCGTGAACCTCCAGCCCGCAGGCCGCTACCTGATGGAGGACCTCTTCCGAGCCGGAGGGTTTCTCGCGGTGCTCGACCAACTCGTCGACCTGCTGGAACCGGCGGCGCAGACGGTCACGGGCCGACCCCTCACCGACTATCTCGGCGGCCACGAGGTGTGGGACCGCGACGTGATCTCCCTGCGTTCCGACCCCCTGCAGGACGACGCCGGCATCGCCGTCCTCCGAGGCAATCTCGCACCGCGGGGGGCCATCATCAAACCCGCCGCCGCGACACCGGAGCTGCTCGTTCACACCGGGCGAGCGGTCGTCTTCGACTCCATCGAGGACGCACACGCGCGTCTCGACGATCCGGACCTCGACGTCGACCCCGATTCGGTACTCGTTCTCCGCGGATGTGGCCCGAAGGGCTACCCGGGCATGCCAGAGGTAGCCAATATGCCCCTGCCGCCGAAGCTGTTGAAGCAAGGGGTGCGCGATGTGGTCCGCATCTGCGACGGACGCATGTCGGGCACGGCCTATGGAACCGTCGTACTCCATGTCGCACCGGAGGCCGCGGCGGGAGGCCCGCTCGCCCTGGTGAGGGACGGTGACCTCATTTCCCTCGACGTGCCCAACCGTCGTCTCGACTTGCTCGTAGACGACGCCGAGCTCGCAATTCGGCAGACCGCACCGCGCGCGGCCGAGGCTTTCGCACGCGCGGAGCGCGGCTGGCAGAAGCTCTACATCGACCATGTGCAAGGAGCGGAGACGGGCGCCGATCTCGACTTCCTCGTCGGCTCGAGCGGATCCGTGGTCACGCGCGAGTCCCACTAACGGCAGGGCCGTGGGCGGGAGGCGAGGGCAGTGGCTGTGCCGAGCAAATATACGCGTGGCCGTGCCGACGCTGCTTCTCGGCGCCTTCTCGTGGCTATGACGCCGGTCCTAGAATTTGGGCATCCAAAGCGGGAACCGGCGGAAAGGGCATCAGCCATGATCGTCATCGAGCAGGTACGCGAAGGAATGCACGTCGTCGGGCCGGACGGGAAGAAGATCGGCAAGGTCGACGACCTGAAGATGGGCGACCCCGAAGCTGTGACCGCCGACGGGCAGACCGATCCCAAAACCGGGGGGCTCGTCGGCACTCTCGTCGACGGCTTTGCCGCAACCTCCAAGCTGCCTCGGCACACCGCCGAAAGGCTTCTGCGGGTGGGCTATGTGAAGGTCGACAAGGCTGGCCTGTTCGCGGGCGACGAATACGTCGCCGCGGACGAGCTGGACCGGGTCGAAGGCGACACGCTCTGGCTCAAGCCGCGCACCGGCGAGTAGACGGCCGGAGCCCCGACAGCAGCAGCCGCCCATATCACTGCTGGGCTCACGACGGGTGCGCCAGCCGGCATCCGAAGACGACGACTGGATGCCAGTCGGACGGCACTGCGGCCGCGGGGCTGACCCCTGCCGCTTCGAGCCACTGGGACAGTTCCCCCGGATCGTCGAAGTCCAAGGCCGCTGCTCCTTCGGTGCGCCCCGCGAAGAGCGCAGCATCCTCGGGGCGCCCGACCATGGCCCTCCAGCGGCTGCCGGCGTTGGTGGTTCCACGACGTCTGACCTCAAGCCACAGCTGTTCTGGCTCGACCGGGCAATCGGCCTGATACTCGGTGCGGCCGTGGCCGCCCTCCCCGACCGAGTCGCACAAGGCCATCCCGGACCCTCCTCTGCTCTTCCAGCTCCCTGTGGTGATCGTGCCCCGCCCTCTGACGTCCGAAACGCCCACGACCGGGCGCCTCCGGGACCTCACCCTCGGACCTGCGCTCCTCAGCAGAGGCGGTGCTGGACACCCCAGGCGCCGGTGGCGGCCCGGCCGGCAACGGCCGCGCCGGCCCTCCGAGCTGGGTCTGCCACAGCCTGCAGCACGGCGGCCGCCCCGAACGGCGACCGGCGACGCCTGATCTGGGCGGCGGCCGTCTCGCCGCCGCCCGCACTCCTACGGCCTCCCAGGGAGACCCCGCCCGGGTAGCGCCCGACGGCCAGACCGATTCTTACCGAGACCACAACTCTCAAAATGGGGGCAGACAGACCGTTCTGTCAACCCTCTGGGTGCCAGGTCCTTCCCCGCCGGCGTCTCCAGACGTTTGGGCCACCCCGCCTTCGCGCCTGCGGAGCGCCGGTTCCCCTCAAGGAGGACCCAAGACGGAAGGTGGCCCGAGGGTTGCCGCAAGAACCCCCAAGATCGGGCGGAACGGACCGGGACCGGGCCTAACGTGGAGCTGTCGGCACGATCCCTCTCTTCGGGAGCCTCGCGCTCCAGCAGAGGGGCCAGTCCGGAATTCGGCGGCCCCGGTTCGGGGAACCTCATCCTTCTTTCCTCCAGCCGCCGCTGAGCGTAGTCCGACACCCCCTGAAGACCAGGCAGCCCCTGGACATCACCCGGGCACGTCCGCGCCCGGCCAACGAAAGAGAATCCATGCGCAAGTCCTCCAAGATCATGCTCGCTGTCGGCCTCGGCGCCGCCGCCCTCGCTGGCGGCACGGCCTTCACTGGCACGGGTGTGACCGACAACGCCGGTGCCACCCAGTTCCTCGGCGGAACCGTCTCCCAGTCCGTCACTGGCGCGACCCTGTCGAACGTTTCCTACGGGTTCGCCGATGCCCCCGCGAACACCGAGGTCAACTCGGTCACCCTGACCTTCGGCGATGCCACCGGCGGGAAGACACCCACGATCTCGCTGAACAACGGCTCTGGCACCGCCTTCACGTGCACCGCGATCGACGGCACCAACTTCACGTCGACGTGCTCGCCCAGCACGAGCGGGACTTACCAGACCGGGCTGAGCAGCATCGCGGTCACCGTCAGCTAATCCGGGCCCCTCGGGTTCGGCCCGCGCCTGAGCCGGGCGGGCCGAACCGACCCCCTCACCCGTATTCCCATGCCGTTCAGGAGAGGAGGCGCCGGGGTGAAGAACCTGCTGCGTCGCCTGCTGGTCGTGTGCATGGCCATCGCCGCCGTTGCCGGCACCGCGCTGTGCCTGCTGCTGGCTGCGGGGCAGGCGCGCGTCGTCGTGACGCACGGGGTGAGCATGAACCCGGTCTACTACCAGGGCGACCTCGTCGTCGTCGCCCGCTCCCAGACTTACGCGGTCGGGGACATCGTCGCTTACCACGTCCACGGCGGCCCGGTGATCGCCCTGCACCGCATCATCGGCGCCAGCGCAGCTGGGTTCACCGTCAAGGGCGACAACAACCAGTCCACCGACATCGACCATCCTGCCGCCGCCCAGATCATCGGCAAGGCCCTCCTGCACATCCCCCAGGCAGGGACCGCGCTGAAGGCCCTCACCAGCCCGCCCGTCCTCGCCGTGGGCGCCTTTGCGCTTCTCGGCGGGGGCACCACAGCGCTGACCCGCCGCCAGCGGCGCCGCGCACGAAGGAAGACCGCCATGTCCAGGCACCTCGAACCCGCCAAGACCCCCCGTCCGAGCGCCCTCGCCGGGCTGCTCCGCCAGCCGTTCCGTCCTTGGACGGCCGCCGCGGCTGGCGCCGCCGCACTCTCCGCGGCCGTGGGCGTCTGGGCCTGGACCGGCCCCGCGGCCCCGAGCGCCCCTGCCGCAGCGGCCCAAGGAGAGAGCATGGCCTTCTCCTACAGCGCCCCGGTGCGTGAGAGTCCGGCCTATGACGGGACCACGGCCTCCTCCCCGGACCCGGTCTTCCGCCGCGTCCTGGCGGGGAACGTCGCGGTCGCCTTCACGTACCACGGGCCGGCCGGAACCGTCGCCGTGGACGCCGAGCTCTCCAACGCCGGGGGCTGGCACACCACCATCCCCCTGACTCCCGCGACCGCCTTCGCGGGGAACGTCTACAGCGGGACCGTTCAGTTGGACCTCCAGGCACTTGACGCCCGGGCCCAAGCGGCGGCCCAGGCCAGCGGGACCCAGTCATCCCCAGTCACGGTCGCGGTCGTCCCGACCATTCACGCCGACGGCACTGACTACCGTCCCGCCCTCAGGCTCGCCCTCACCCCGATGCAGCTGAGCCTCGCCAACCCCGCGGGCCTCAGCGCCCAGAACACCCCCGCTCCCGCGATGGCAGCGGCGCCGCGCGC
>NZ_DAIUJO010000016.1:0-29405 GCF_036848755.1 Sinomonas sp.
CGGGCAGACGAAGGCCGCGGGCGACGCCGTGGTATCGGTCGTCCCGCGCCACTACGTCGTCCGCACCTCGTGGGTCATCGGTGAGGGCGGCAACTTCGTCCGCACCATGGCCAACCTCGCACAGAAGGGTGTGAAGCCTTCGGTTGTGAACGACCAGATCGGCCGGCTGTCCTTCACCGCAGACATCGCGGCGGGCATCCGCCACCTCCTGGACAGCGGTGCACCGTTTGGCGTCTACAACCTCACGAACGACGGCGACGCACAGTCTTGGGCGGACGTCGCCAGCTCCGTGTACGCCTTGACGGGGCACGATGGCGGTGACGTCACCGGCGTCTCGTCCGAAGAGTATTTCAAGGGCAAGGAGGCCGCCCCCCGGCCCGCCAACAGCGTCCTCAGCCTCACCAAACTTCGGGAAACGGGCTTCGAGGTCCCGTCCAGCCGGTCCCGGCTCGAGGGCTATCTCGGGCAGGAGGTGGCCGCGCCGTGATGCCACGGCCTCGCGCCAACACGCTTGTCATCATGCCCGCATGGAACGAAGCCGAGTCGGTCGGCTCGACGGTGCGGGAAGTCCTCGCCTACGCACCGCCCTGCGACGTGCTCGTCGTCGACGATGGCTCGACCGACGGCACGGCCCGCATCGCGGCCGAGGCCGGTGCGCGCGTCATCCGTCTTCCCTTCAACATGGGCGTGGGCGGTGCCATGCGAACGGGCTTCAAGTACGCGCTGCTCCACGGCTACGACCAGGTGATACAGGTCGATGCCGACGGGCAGCACGACCCCCGCGAGATCAAGCGCGTCCTTGAGGGACTTTCCGATGCCGATATCGTGATCGGTTCGAGGTTCGAGGACCGCGCCGAATACGAAGTGAAGGGCCCGCGGAAGTGGGCCATGGTCGTCCTCGGCGGCGTCCTGTCGAAGATCTCGGGAACCCGTCTCACCGACGTCACCTCCGGCTTCCGCGCTGCGAATCGGCGTGCCATCCGCCAATACGTGGCCCACTACCCGGCCGAGTATCTCGGTGACACCATCGACTCTCTCGTGGTGGCGGTGAGGTCGGGCTGCAGAGTTGCCCAGGTCCCCGTCAACATGCGCCCTCGTCAGGGAGGAACGCCGAGCCACCATCCGCTGAAGGCCGCGGTCTACCTCGTCCGTTCTGGGCTCGCCCTCGTCTTCGCCCTCACCCGCAAGAAGTCGTCGCCCGTCGGCGACTAGGAGACCCCATGACCGTCCTTGCCGTCCTGTTTGTCATCGCGGTGCTCATCTTCGTCATCGAGATGCTGCGGCGCCAGAAGATCCGCGAGAAGTACGCCGTCCTCTGGATCGTCATCGGGCTTGCCAGCCTGCTCCTCGCTGTGTTCCCCGATCTTCTGATCTGGGCTGCCCACGTTGTGGGTGTCCAGGTCCCCTCGAATCTTCTCTTCGCGATCGCCGTGATTCTGCTGATGGGAGTGACCCTGCACCTCTCGCGAGAGGTGTCGGCTGGCGAGGACGAGATCCGCGCCCTCGCGGAAGAGGTCGCGATCCTTCGCGCGGACCTCCGTGACGTCCAGGAGCAGCTTCCGAATGACCCGGAAGCGCGCCCCACGGCCTAGCGCGCCCATTGCGGGATGAGGACGGCGGCCGCGCAAAGTGCGCGGCCGCCGTCTTTTCTTCGGGACCGATTGTCCGAGGGCAGTCGCCTCCGTGCGAAGAATCAGCCCACGATGTGCTTGATGAGGCGAGGCAGCGAGTCCGTCTTGCGCTTCGCAAGCGACTTGAGGACGAGCGAGCCGGCGTTCATACGGCTCGTGAAGTGATTCGAGGCAGCACGCGCCGCCGACGTCCAGCCGAGCGCGCGGAACCTCTCCGCTTGGCTCTCGAAGAACCGGCGCTCCTCGTCGAAGCGCCGCCCGTCCAGAGCGCGGACCGAGGAATCAGAGGCCGAATGGCGCCGGTACAGGAAGGACAGCTCGGGATCGAAGATCATCGTCCCTCCCTCGGCGGCAATGTCGAGGAGCAGGGCCAGATCTTGGACAACGTCGAGGCCTTGAGTGAAGCCGATGCGCTGGATCGTCTCGGTCTTCCAGGCGAGCGAAGGGAAGTAGGCCCAGTCGGCGCGCACAAGGCTCGTGGCCATCCGCTCTCCCGTCAGGACCAGCGGCACACGCGTCTTGGGCGCGTAGGCCCATTTGACGGCGTCAGCGAGAGGCATGCGAGCGATCCCCAGCTCGTCGATGACCTGGACGCCAGGCTGTACGACGTCGGCCTCCGGGTGCGCATCGAAGTTGCGGACCACGACATCGAGATAGTTGGAGAGCATGACATCGTCGGCCCCCATAATGACGACGATCGGCGCCTTGGCCCTCGCCAGGGCCTTCCGGTAGTTTCCGTTTGCTCCGAGATTCACCTCGTTCTTCTCGTAGGAGACCCGCGGATCGGTGATCTCGGAGAAGAAGGCAGCGGGTTCGTCGCTTGGGTACCCGTCGTCGAAGACGTGCAGCTTCCAGTCCTGGTAGTGCTGGCTCATCACGCTGCGGGCGGCGAGCTTCATCTGCTCAACGTCGCCGTAGTAGGGCAGCATCACATCGACTGAGGTCATCGTGGACGGGGGCCTTTCGGTGCGCAACACGGGCGAGGGCATGTGGCGTCTGCGTGCCACGGGCGCTACCACTATATCCGCACGCGCAGGCCCACACCTTGGTGGGATGTTCCACCGGTATGATGACGGAGTTGCCTCGAGAGCTAAGGAAGACCTGCCCCCCATGCCATCTCGTCCGAGCGTCAGCGTCTGCATGGCCGCGTACAACGGCGCGGATCATATTCAGGAGCAGCTCGACTCCATCCTCGCCGAGCTCGCCCCCGGCGACGAGGTCATCATCGTCGACGACGGCTCAACAGACGCCACCCGCGAAATCCTGGCGTCCATTGAGGATCCGCGGGTCCGGGTGGTCTTCAACGACGAGAATCTGGGCTACGTCCGTAATTTCGAGAAGGCGCTCAGCCTCAGCACGGGCGATGTCGTGATGCTGTCCGACCAGGACGACATTTGGGTTCCGGGCCGCGTCGACACACTCATCGCGGGACTCGACCACGCCGACGCGGCAGTCGGCAACTGCGAGCATTTCGGTGGTACTCCCGGCTACTTCCAGCGGTTGCGGGTCGACCCCCGCTTCTCCACCCGCCATGTCAGGAACCTGCTCGGCATCCTCATCGGCTACCGGCTCCACTGGGGCTCTGCTATGGCCGTGTCGCGCAGCCTCCTCGAAGACGCCCTTCCGTTCCCCACCGTCATGACCGAGTCCCACGATCAGTGGCTCGCCATGCTTGCAAACGTGCGGAAAAGCATCACTTATCTCGCGGCCAACACAGTCCGGCACCGACTCCACGACGACAACTTGACCCCGAAGAGGCCGAGGTCCCTCAGGAAGGTCCTTCGGGCGCGCGGCGAGTTCCTCGCCGAACTCGCCATTGCGATAGCGCGAACGCGCGCCTCGGACAGCCTGCCTTCGGCTGAGCGGGCACCACTGCTCGCCCATCGGACGGAGACAGCAGCGGTCGTGTCCGCCTACAACCCGGACGACACTCTGCCTACGCACGTGGAGTCCCTCCTGCGCCAGGTCGACAACGTCGTCGTGGTGGACGACGGCTCGCCACAGGATGTCACCACGATATTGGCCAAGGTCGAGACGCTGGGCGCCATCGTCGTCAGGCTCGAGCGCAACTCCGGGATCGCGGCCGCACTCAACGCGGGAATCCGCCGCGCGCGCGAGGAATGGGATCCCGCCTGGGTCATGACCATGGATCAGGACTCTCGTCTGACCGCCGACTACGTCTCGAAGGCGCTCGCCTCAGTCCCAGACGCCGGAGTAAGGCCCGAGAGGGTCGGGGCCGTTTCTCCCGAGAGCCACAATGGCAAGCCGCTTCCAACCCTCCCGATGGGCGAGCAACTGGAGGTGCTTGATCCAATGCAGTCCGGAACCATGTACCGTGCCGAAGCTTTCGACCGCGTGGGAGGTTTCGACGAGATGCTCTTCATCGATTGCGTGGATTCAGACTTCAATGCTCGCCTCCGGGCCGCCGGCTATCACATCGCAATAGGCAGGGACGTCGACCTGATCCATTCCCTCGGCAAGTCGCGACCGATGAGAGTGTTCGGCTGGGATGCCCATCTCGGAGCCAAAAAGCTCTTCGTGTACGAACATCAGCCGTTTCGCGTGTACTACATCACCCGAAACATCCTGACCATTGCCAAGCGCTACGGTCTCCGACAGCCCACATGGGTCGCACGCCGGATGCTGATGGAAGTTCAGAGCAACGCGGTCCGGCTGGTATTCGGCCCACATCGCCTCCTGAACCTCATGGCAGGTCTGAGAGGAGCAGCGGACTTCGCCCTTGGTCGCCTCGGGCGAATCCCAGATGGAACGGCGAGGACACTGGGCACCGCAAGCCGCAGCCTCAAGGACGGCCAGTAGCGTTTCAACCTCTGCGGAGAACCTCGACAAGGCCGCCGACGGCATAGGTCAGTGCCACAGGAACTGAGATAGTCCCGTTCCGGAGCCCGGAGGCAAAGACGTGCCACAGCGGCCCCCAAGCATGGCGCTTCCCGAAGGCTGTAGTGGCCTGAAAGACTCTCGCATTCGATGAGGGAAGACGCTGGGCCAGCGCGTCCGCCATCACGCGACGCCAGCCGAAGCTCAGCGAATTTGTCAGTCTCAGAATCGAAGCGACCGTCGGGGACCCCTCATATCGGCGTGCAAGCTCACGAGCTCGTCGGTAGGACTGAATCGGATGAAGGCCCTTCACCGCCTCGCCCACCACATTGTTGCCGTGCTGAATGTAATCTTGAACGAGTTCGTCAACGATTCTCACGGAGCCGAGGGCGTAGGCGCAGACGGCCAACCAGTGGTCATGGAGCTCCGAGGGGCTGTCCATGCGGGGAAAAGGAAGCGCATTGTCGAGCAGCGATCGGCGGAACACCAACAGTCCACCTGTGAACTGATTTTGAACGAAGAGATTCAAGAACGAGGCGTTCGTCCTCCCAGTCCAGGCTTCGAGAACCTCACCGTCGTCGCTGACTACACGCGCTTGACCCGACACGAGCACGTGGTCGGCGAGATGGGGCAGGAGCTTTGAGAGCTTGTCTTCGTACCAATAATCATCTTGGTCTGACAGAGCCACCCACTCCGCAGTTTCAGGCACGAACGTCAGACCGCGCTCGAAGTTTCTGTAGAAGCCGAGCCTCTCATCGAAGCCTATGACCTTGAACCTCGTGTCACCGGGAACAATCTCCCGAACTAGCTCCTCGACCTCGCCCAGCCCTCCATCGGCTGTGACAAGGCACAGGAAGTCCCCGTGAGTCTGTCGAGCGATCGACTCCAGCTGAATCCGGAACAGAGACCTATCGGGCTTGTACGCAGCGAGAACGATAGCTCCGAAACCTGGGCTGGTTTGTCCTCCCTGTGCGTGCGGATTCGCCACAATTCCCTTTCGCTCCCACCCGAGACCTGACGGGCGCCAGAAGTCTTGCCTCCTCGCGGGCCAGCTCCCTGAGCATGACGCAGGAGGACGGACCCAGATCGGGGCCGCGACAACTCTATACCAGCAGCCGAAGCGGCTTCGGCTAGACTCTCTGTCGCGACTGACGTTTGGCACCGAAGAGAGGCACCACGGATGGATGAACTGCAGCCTCCTTCGAGTCCATCTGGGGGGCCTACCGGAGTCGTCGCTGTCATCACGGCGCTCAACCCGCCTGCCGATCTCCCCCGTCGTGCCGAATCTCTCCGAGCACAGGTGGACCACGTCATCGTCGTCGATGACGGGTCTGGGCCAGACGCTTCGGAGGTATTTTTCGAACTCCGTCGCATCGGAGTGGAGGTCCTCCACCACGAGGCGAATTCGGGAATCGCCGCCGCACTGAACACCGGCGTGCGGGCAGCCCTCGCCCTAGGGGCCGCGGCGGTTCTAACCCTCGACCAAGATTCGACCCTCGAATCGGGTTATGTAGAAAAATGCTTGGACTCCTTGCGCACCGCCTCAGCGGCTGGTCGGCCGGTCGGGTTCGTCTGCGCCCACCGGATGAACGGGGTCGATGTGCCCGCTCAGCGGGGCCAGAATGGCATCGAGCCGTACGATCCCATGCAGTCGGGAATGCTCATACCCGTTCCGACGTTCCATCGAGTCGGCCTTTTCGAGGAGGGGCTATTCATCGATGCTGTCGATTCCGAGTTCACTTTGCGTGTTCGCCATGCTGGGCTGACCGTCGAGTTCGCCGAGGGCACTGATCTCGAGCACGGCCTGGGCGAACAGACTCCCAAAATGCTCTTCGGGCGAACCCTCACCACCCATGGAGGCGCCACGGCCTTCTTTGCCGCCCACAGCCCGCTCCGCCTGTACTACGTCACCCGCAACCGGCTGATCACCAATGCCCGGTATGCTCGCCGCTACCCTTCATGGGTGCTTCACCGCGTCGTGGACGACATGGTGTTCGCTGGCCGAAACGTCGTCTTCGGGGCTGCAAAATGGAAATCGGTCAAAGCCATCGCGTACGGCCTTATCGACGGGATCCGTTGTCGGGAAGGCAGGGCGACGCCCCGGCTCACGACCAAACTTACGACCCGCCGTGACTAGCTTTCTCGCCTTGAGGCCGCGGCACGACCTGTCGGGCGGTTCAGCGTTTGTCCGGGGAGGGCGTCCGATCGACCAACTTCACGCGGACCTCGTCGGGCAGCGTGGCAAGCAATTCCCCTGGATAGATCCGCCGCGGGCGCCGCGCACAGCCTTGGGCGTACCCCTTGGCAACGGCTACAGCCCATTGCCTCTTATCGGTTGAATTAAGTCCGTAGTAGACAGTCTGGTGCAGCAGATTTCCTAGAGCGACCAATTTCGTGGCGGGCAAGGCCTTCCGCTCTCGAATGAACCAGAGGTTATTGCGGATATGATAGAAAACCCGAGGGCCCAGATCCTTGGCCTTGGCTGCGACGTCGGGATGGTTTACCTGACTAGCGGGAACAACCATTGCCGGGGCCATCTGAGAAAGCCGGTGGGTGTACTCCGAATCGTCGATCCAAATGAAGAAATCAGAGAACGGCAGATGAGTGGTCTTCGCCAGCTCTAGATTTATCAGCACACCCACAAACGTGGCGGCCTCGATTGCGATCGCATCGAATTCGTGAGCCGCCACCTGTTGACCGGCATCCTGGCTGATCACGGGTGGATTCCGGCGATTGAACGTGTCGCGCCCAGCGGTGACCAGCGACGCGAGAAACGAAGGCTTCGGGTTCATCGTCGCGAAGAGCTCCGCGAGAGGCGCGAGCGCGTCCAGCTCAGGACACGCATCGTCATCCATCAACCACGCCGCCTGGTGCCCACGGGCGATCGCCAGCTCTACACCCCAGGCAAAACCTCCGGCGCCGCCGAGGTTCGCGCCGGTCTCGAACAAGACCACATCGGGGTGCTCCTCGCGGACGTACTCGGCGCTTCCGTCAGTCGATCCGTTGTCGACCACGATGATCTCGTCAGGCTTTCGCGTCTGCCCTTTGAGGGCGGACAGGCACTCTCTGAGGAAGCCGAGGCGGTTAAACGATACGACGACTGCGGCGATGGACACAGAAAATTCCTGTCTTCAGGCTAGAGCGATCGACCCAATAGTAGCCGAGTTCCGACACCGGCCTGGATGACCCCAAGACTCCCCGGCATGAATTTCGTCAGCGACGACTTCGGGCTCTCCGGCTGGCCTTCGCCCCCGGTAGACTGGGCAAGGCCCACGTGGGCTCCGTGCCGCGGCCGCGAGCCCGCACGTGCTTCAGAAGAAGGAGACGTCGGCTTGGGCCCACGGTTGTCGATGGTCAAGAGGCTCTTGAGCTTCGCCCTGACGACAGGCCTTTCAAGCCTCGTCGGCCTCGTTGCCGTGCCGATCATCATCGCGGGTGCGGGACCCCAGCTCTGGGGCGTCCAGGCAGCGCTCCAGACGGCAGCCACCCTGTTCGGGGTGTTCGTCTCCTTTGGCTGGGGGACCACCGGCGCCGCCGAGATCGCAGGGCTTGCGCCTGATCAACGACCGCAGGAGTACGCCAACTCGCTCGTCAGCCGGACGTACCTGGCGCTGGCGGTCTACCCGCTGATGTTCTGTGTCATGGGAATCCTGAACCCTCAGCACCTTGCCTTGGTCGCTGTCGGGTCGGCCACGTTCCTCATGCCGTTCCTCGGCGCCTCATGGTACTTCGTCGGCGAAGCTCGGCCAGCAAGACTCTTCTGGCTCGACGGATTCCCCCAGACCCTCGGCGTGGCGGTCAGCGTCGTCGTCATGGTCATCACCCGAGACCTCGTCTTGGTCCTCGCGACGCAGCTCGTCTTCAATCTCGCGGCCGTGACCCTCGGCGCGCGGCGCATCTTCCGATCGAGTGCCGCTACCCCGCACTTCGATCTCTCACCGCGGTCAGCGTTCCGCAGGCTAGGGCATCAGCGCCATGCTGTCGCCACCTCGGCGACCGCGGGCCTCTACGTGTCACTGCCACTGCTCATCGTCAACGGCCTCGCGCCCGCCTCATTGAGCACCTACGCGATGGGCGACAAGCTCTTCCGCTTCGCACTGACGGCCTTCGCTCCGTTCCTCCAGCTCGTCCAAGGATGGCTCCCCGAGGGTGGTCCCGGGAACCTCCGCCACAGGATCAGGCAGGCCGCACGGATGACGCCGGTGATCGGCGCCGTCGGGGGAATCGCGATCGCCGCCCTCGGCCCGTTGGCAGCCGGAATCCTCTCGGCACATCGGATCGACTTCGGGCTCGTGCTCTCGGTCCCCTTCGGCGTCGTCTTCGCGGCCGTCAGTGTCACTCAAGTGATCGGGCTCGCCTGTCTCGTCCAGCTTCGGGCGACGCGCGCATTGGCGCAGTCGACCCTCGTGGGGGCGCTGAGCGGGATCCCGCTCATCGCCCTCGGTGCAGCCCTCAGCGGTGCCGTCGGTGTCGCGTGGGCCCTCGCTGCCTCCGAGCTCGCCGTGCTGGTCTACCAGTACGCAGCGCTGGGCCGTCGGATGAAGGATGCAGCGACGAGCCCGAAGACAACCCCGGTCGGCAAGAAGGCAGCGGAAGAACGATGACACTCTCCTCACCCACGCTACGACGCACATCCTCGGGGCCCGGTCGTCTCGCAGGGAGTGGCCCGGCAATCGCGGTCGCCGTCGTGATAATGGGTACGGCGCTCTCCCTCTTCCGCCTCCCTGCGACGGCTCAGGACACCGTATGGGCAGAGGATGGCGGAATCTTCCTGAACGGCGCCCTCCAGCACCGCAGCGTCCTCCAGATCTTTGCGCCGTACCAGGGCTACCTCCATGTCGTGCCACGGATGGCCGCCTGGTTCATCGTGTCCGTTCTGCCACCGAGCACGTACGCGCTCGCTCTCACCGCGCTCAGCTGCCTCGCAGTGGGGGTCGTCGCGGCTCTCGTCTGGCACTGTTCGAGGGCCCTCTCCACGAGCCCGCTCATCCGCCTGGCCTGGGCAGCAATCCCGGTACTCGTCGCCGCGGGGCCGCAGGAGACTCTCGGCAACTTCGCCAACCTCCACTGGTACCTCCTTTGGCTCGTGCCTTGGCTCCTCGTCAAGCGCCCGGAGTCAGTCCGGGAGAACGTCGTGCTCACGGCGGCGGTGCTGCTCGCCTCGTTGACAGAGATCCAGGTGGCACTGTTCATCCCTCTCTTCCTCTACCGGTTCAAGGACCGCGCCTTCTGGCCGCCGAGACTCGCGCTCCTGGTCGGTGCTGCGTGCCAGGTGGGAACGACCCTGAGCTTTCCCCGCAGCTCCTCCCCCGGTTCATCCGTGAATTGGTGGTCGATCATCGAGGGCTGGTTCCTCAACAGCAGTTCGGCGATCGTGTACGGCACTTCGCAGGAGATCATCCTGACCGTGACGCGCTTCGGATGGATCCCCGTGGCACTCGCAGCCATGCCGTTCCTCGCCGCATTGATCGTGGCGCTCGTGAAAGGCAACGGACTGCAGCGGCTCATGGCCTGCGTGTTCGTCGTGGCGTCCGTCGGCGTGTGGTCAGCTGCCCAGGCAATGAACTTTCAGCCCTATTTCGACTACGCCCGATTCACCGCGGCACAATGGCAGAACTTCTTCCTTTCCCGATACACCGTCGCACCGTCGATGTTCCTGCTCGACCTTGTGCCCCTCGTTGCCGTCGTCCTGACAAGGACGAGTGCAGTTGCCGTCAGCGCCATCCTCGGGGCGTTCGCGATCGTTCTGGCCGTCTACTTCTTTCCCCCGACCGTGGGACGCGACCACGGCCCCACATGGTCCGCGGGAGTTCAGACGGCCCGCGCCGCCTGCCGCAGCACCCCCAGCGCTCCGACCGAACCAGTTCGGATTGCTCCGACCGGCTGGGCTTTCGACAAGGTCCTGCTCCCGTGCAGCATGCTGGACTAGGTGAAGGGCAAGCCAGGTCAGAACAGTTATGGATCACCTGTGAAGCTCTCCTTGAATGCAGGATCTGGAAGGAAGCTCCTGAGGCCATCCACTAGCCTTGTATGGTCGCGGTCGCGGCATCGCACCTTGAAGGAGAAGTAAGTCCGGATGGACATCCAGAATCACTTCTACGGGCACTCGGCTGTCCTGGCAGGCCACGCAGGTCTCCGTGCGCCGAGGCACATCCCGGGGCTGTACCAGCATGGCTGGACGCCTGTGACTCCACTCCGCACTCACTTCGCCGACCTCGCCCACGCCACACCGCCCGGGGGCCTCTTCGTCTGGTCCCACGACTCCCGTGGCTGGACGGAGCGAGAATCCCGCATGGAGACGGGATTCTCGAGCACGCCCATCGGGGCGGCAGCGCTGTATCTCGCGCGTCACGTCGAGGCCTCGGGCATGGTCCCCCAAAGGACGATCGACGCCGTCGTCCTCCCCTTCCACGGGACGCGCCTCATCGACGTCGACGGCGACCAGGCCGGCTTCGCCCGCGAGGTCTTCGAGCGCGAGGGCTCCGCGGTGGTGTGCATGCACGTGGACGACATGCAGAAGCCCGAAATCGTGAAGGCCTGGAAGGATGCGGGCCACATCCTGACGACCGCCGGCGAGCGCCGTGACCCTCTCTTCCTCGCCCGGGTCATGTGGCTCGTCATGAGCGCCAAGAAGGTCGTCTCCAACCGCCTGGCCACGGCGCTGCTGTACGCGTCCGCCGTCGACACCCCGGTGCACATCTACGGGCCTCACTTCCAGATCGCGGGCATCCAGGAGACCTCCTCGGAAGAGTATCTGCGCGAGCTCTGGCCGGAGTTCTATGAGGACGAGCCGAATACCGCTCAGCTCAGGAAGATCGCGGAACAGGAACTCGGCGAGGCCTACCTGCAATCGCCTCAGGAACTGCGCCGCGTGCTCGGCTGGGACAAGCGGAACCCGCGGCCGTTCATCGACTATTGGCTGCGGTCCCCGTTGGCGAAAGCAGAGGCCATCCTGGGGATCCGGGACCGCAAGGTGGGGCCGCTCGTGAACGAGGTCGAGGTCTCGCCGTTCCAATTCTTCAAGAACCCTTTCGAGCACCTTCCCGGCATTCTTCCCAGAACTGCCTCGACCACGCTCGTGGCGCCATCTCTCGATCGTGCCTGACGCGGCCGTCGGGACGCGCCCGAGCAACGCGCGGCAATCCCTGTACTACCTCCTTGGGGCTGCACTCCAGGGAACGGGAGCGCTCGTTGTCCAGCCGTTCTCGATCCGGATCCTCAGCCCCGTCGAATGGGGCCGCGTCGGCGTCTCGATTGTCCTGCTCCAGATCGGACAGGTCGTGCTGTCGGCAGGCCTGCCCCTCGCCATCAGCCGTGCCTACTTCGAGCCGACCGACGGTCCCAGGAAGGCGCGGGCGATCCATGGGGCGAACATCATCCTCGGCACGGGCCTCGCGATCGTTGCTGCCCTCGGTTACTTTGCCGCTGCACCGGACAAGGCGAGCGCGGGAGCCTTCGCATGGGCACTGGCTGCAACCGGGTTCCTGAGCGTCGTCGTGAGCTCCCAAGCCCTGCTGCGAAGTCAGCATCGCGCGCTCGCCTTCGTCCTTCTGAGCGGGGGCGCGTCCCTGGGCGCCCACCTCGGGGGCCTCATCGGGATTCTGGCCTTCGGCCATACTGCGACGATCTATCTTGCTTCCTTCAGCGCCGTGATGGTCGCGACCGCGATCGTCTCGCTGATCCTGACGCGGCCTTCGCTCCCGTGGCGGCAGCGGGCGGCGGTCTCCGGGGCCTTCCGGCTCGGGCTTCCGGTGCTGCCGCACAGCATTGCCATCATCCTTCTCCTGCAGGGCGACACCTTCCTGGTCCAGCACTTCCAGGGCTCGACTTCGGTGGGACGATACGTGGCCGCAGCGGCGTTCGCCCTCGGGCCCTTCGCCATCCTGTCCGGGCTCAACAACGTATGGACTACGCGAATATTCGAGGCAGCCCATGGCCCGAAGCTGGTGGCGAACGTGCGCGGCGTCGGACGTGAAGTCGCCTTGGTGGCGGCCGGATTGGGCGTCTGCGGCACGGCCGCGGCCACGGTGGGGATGCTCGTCCTGAAGGGTCTCGACCACGAGGCGACCCAGCTCGCCAAGGTCCTCCCTGGGGTCGCGGTCGGCTATGCCCTCTACCTCGTGGGCATGTCGACACTCTTCGCCGTGGGCCGGACCAGGCCCCTGACGTGGGCAACGCCGCTCGTCGTCGTCCTCGCGGCGGCCGCGGCCTGGTTTCCGGCCCAGTCTCCCCAGTACTGGGAGCTGGGAGGCGTGCGCGTTCTCGTCTTCGCCCTGCTCGGAGCCGTCTACGCCGCGCTTGCGTTGCGCGAAGCGCCGCACGTCATCGCGTTGGGCCCCTTCGTCGGGGCGTTTGCACTCGTCGCCGCGGCGATCGCCGCCAACCTCCTGCTCCCCACGACGCTCTCCGTCGGAGTGGTCACTCTGGTGGTCGGCCTCGGCTTGGCCGGGGCAGGTTTTTGGGCGGTACGACGGCGCGGACTAGCATCGTAGGCATTCGACCCGGCGTCCCGGACGCCATGATCCAAAGGATTGCGTCCCCCATGCAGCCTTCCATCGACGTCGCCGGCCACCGCCTCGGTTCCGCCCACCGGCCGTTCATCATCGCCGAGGTCTCAGGCAACCACAACGGCAGCCTCGAGCGGGCGCTTGAGATCATCGACGCCGTCGCTTCCTCGGGGGCGCAGGCAGTCAAGTTCCAGACCTACACCGCAGACACGATCACGATCGACTCCGACCGCCCCGAGTTCCGCATCAGTTCCGATCACCCGCTCTGGGGGGGAAGCAACCTCTACGAGCTCTACACTCAGGCGCACACTCCGTGGGAGTGGCATGCTCCGCTCTTCGCGCGCGCCCGCGAGCACGGCCTCGTCCCGTTCTCCAGCCCCTTCGACGCCAGCGCGGTCGACCTTCTCGAGTCCCTCGACGCGCCGCTGTACAAGATCGCTTCGCTCGAGATCGGCGATCTCCCGCTGCTGCGCCGAGTGGCCCGGACCGGGAAGCCCGTCATCCTCTCCAACGGGGCGGCCTCGCTGAGCGACATCGACCTCGCCGTGCGCACCATCCGAGACGAGGGCAACGATCAGATCGTTGTCCTCGCCTGCACGTCGTCCTACCCTGCTTCGCCCTCCGAGTCGAACCTCCGCACCATCCCGGTGCTCCGCGACGCGTTCGGGGTCCAAGTCGGACTCTCGGACCACACCATGGGTATCGGAGCGGCCATCGCGGCCATCGCCCTGGGGGCGAGCGTCGTCGAGAAGCACGTGACCCTCCGCCGGGCTGACGGCGGTGTGGACTCCGACTTCTCCCTCGAGCCGCACGAACTCGCTGCCCTCGTCGCCGAGAGCCGGACGGCGTGGGAGGCGCTCGGCTCGCCCGTCATCACCCCGACGAGCAGCGAAGGAGAGAGCCAGCGGCTGCGGCGCTCCCTCTACGTCGTCAAGCCTGTCCGCGCCGGGGACGTGGTCACACCCGAGAACGTCCGCTCGATCCGCCCGGCTGGGGGGCTCGCGCCTGGCGAGTATGAGTCCGTGATGGGCCGCGCCTTCCGAGTGGATTGCGAAGCAGGCACGCCGCTCACGTGGGAGCTGGTCTAGGCAGCATGCTCGGCTAGCCGGGCAGTGCCGCGTCCGGGCTGCACCCAAGGCTCCCCGAGGCTCTAGCCTTCGGGCTTCGCGGGCGGCGCAGCGGCGGCGATGTTGCCCGAGCTCCGCGGCCGCAGGTTCGCCTCGTCGTAGTTCCCGATCCCGATCTCGGCTGAGAGCTTCCCGTCCGTTTCGGCGTAGTAGGCCCCCACCCACGTGGTACCTCGAAGAAACGGCTGGAACTTTCCGCACGTGCCGCGAAGGCTCGACGCGAGGAGTCCGCCGCCGTCCTGTTCGCTCCAGTTGGACTGCACGAGCGGCTTGGACGGGTCGAAGAGCTGCACGAGCCTCTGGCCCCCGCCAGCACCGCGGATGAAGCACAGGACGCGGCCGTTTCGCGCGATCCGGAGCGCGGGCCACGCGTCGTAGCGCAATCCGGGGCTGGGACTCGGCAGCTGGACTGGAGCGGCCCAGGTCCGGCCCCTGTCCTTGGACTGGGTGGCATAGGCGTTCGCGCGCGCGGATCCACGGACGACCGCGACCCAGTTCGTGGGCGAGACCTCGGCGAAGTCCCATTCCGTGGCATCCGAGCGGTGGGGGGCAAAGACATCGACCGGAAGCGACCACGGTCCCAGCGGATCCTTCGCGGTGACGAGGGAGGCCCTCCAATAGCCGGCTACTCGTCGGTACACCGGCATGCGCCAGAGGCCGTCTGCCGACCGGCGGAGGCCTCCCGGTGTGAGGGCGGACGAGAGGACCTCCTGAGACGGAGCCCACGTCGCCCCGTCATCATCGCTGAACGTGATCCAGGTTGCCCCGTTCAGGCTTCGCGCCCCGGTGAAGAACGTCAGCCAGATCCTCGCGGTGCTCGGCTCTCGGTAGAGGAAGGGGTCCCGGATGTCGATCTTCTCGGCAGCAAAGCTCGCAACGAGCGTCGGGGAGCCGAAGGTTACGCCGGCGTCGGTCGACCGGCGCACGTAGAGCGTCCCCGGATCGCTGCCGTACGCGAAGGCGTGTGCCGTCCCCGCCCGGTAGGCGAGCACATAGTCCCCGTTGGCGGCGTCGACCATCGCGGGAATCAGGTAGTCGTCCTTTCCGTCGGCAATCTTGAGCGTGCGGCCGAAGGACTTCGAGAGCGAGAGGTCTGCGGTCACCGCGGACGGCTGCCGGACCGCAGCCCCGGGCGCCGTAGCCTGATTGTTCGGAGGTTGAGGCGCCGCGCACGACGTGGCCGTCAGGCCAAAGAGTGCGGCTGTGCCAGAAAGCGCCAAGACCTCTCGGCGGGACAGGTGTGGGTGGCGACGATCTGACATGAATTCCCTTGACTTGACCAGGCAGCAAGGAAAGGATAACGCAGCATTTCACGTACACCATTCCGGTCGTCATACGCCGACCTCGTGCCTAGCGGCGCTCCGGCGCCGTCTTCACCAGACGGTACCACCCGCCGTCGTCCGTGCCCTCCTGCTCCTCCAGACCGCCCGCGTAGCCCGCGCCGAGGAAGAGTCGGTGGGACGGTTCGTTCGAGGCGCGCATGACGGCGTGAAGGGTCGCCTTGGGATGGTCGAGGCGGAAACGATCCTCGGCCGCTCTCAGCACCGAACCCGCGATCCCCCTACCCCGCACCGCTGGCGCGAGGGTGATCGAGACCTCCCAGTCGTCAGGGCCGTGGGCGTCGAACCGGACGGTGCCGGCGGCGAGGCCGTCCGCCTCCGCCATCAGGAGCACGACGTCCTTCCGCACCAGCGCACGCTCAAGCCAGGCGACGTGTCCCTCCCACTGCAGCTCGGCCGTCGAGCGGGAGACCGAACGAACCGACGGGTCGTTGCGCCAGCGGAAGAGCTGTGCGGCGTCCGAGAGGGTGGCGGGCCGCACGGAGACTGCGCCGCGACTGGCCGCGAGCTCCCGCCACAGACCCACAATGCGTGCGGCGCCTTCGCCGTCCACGATGGACCGGGCTGCGGCGGCGAGCCTCGACCGAAGACCTAGGTCCGAGAGCGCCTGACGGAGCGTCTCCGCCGACCCCTCCGCGATCTCGCCGAAGGAGCCAAGGCCAGCGGCCATGCCGTGTCCGACGGCGAAGGCGTAGTTCTGCCTCTGGTTCTCCACAAGCTGGATGATCGCCATCGGCACGCCGAGCGCTGCGAGCTCCCAGATCGTGGTCCCTGCTCCGCTGATGACGAGATCGGCGCGCGCAAAGAGTCGCGGCAGCTCGCTCGACTGTTCAACCACCTCGAGCGAGAGGCCCTCGGGCAGCGCTCCCACATCCAAGGCCTGGCCGCCCGGCACGACAACCGTGCAGTGGGACGGGACCCCTGCCTCGGCCCACAGTCGCACCGCGGCCGCAGTCGCGTTGCGGGCGTCGGTCCCGCCCAGGACCGTCACCACCGATGGCCGATACCCGTTTCCGAACTCGGGCACCTTGCGTGGTACGGCGCCGAGCTCACGGACGAGAGAGCGCACCGGGATGAAGCCGGCTCCCCTCGCGAGACGCAGCGTGCCGTCCTCGGGCCGGCAGTCGAACTCGGCCCCCGCCGAAGGGTCCGTCGCCAGATCAGCCGGGCGGCGTCCGAAGGGGCCGTCCTCGACGGACGAAAGCAAGACCCCGACTCGGGCGAGCTGGGCGCGGACGTCTCCCTCGTCGTCGTACGTGTCCAGATGGACGACGTCGACGCCCTCCCTACGTGCCAAGCGCGCCAAAGCGCTCGCATCGGCAGGCCGAGGGAAGAGCTGGTCTGCCACCCCTTGGAGGAGACCGCGGCCGAGAGGGCTCTCGACGTCCCCGGCCGCGATCACCTCCCAGCCGGCCTCGCGCGCAGCCTCCCCGACCGAGACGCAGCGCACGACGTGGCCGAGTCCCTGCGTCTTCGTGGAATCACACCGGAGGAGAACGCGCACGTCAGCCTTCCAGGAGGGCCTTCTGCTCGACGTGTGCGTTGAGCGCGACGATGTCCGGGCGATCCGTCAGGATGTGGACCACGTCGCGCCACCGCGGCGGCCGCGACGGGAGGAGGGCGACCAGCTCGTCCAACAGCCGAGCGTCGGCTTCGGTGTCCAGCGTCACCCGGAAGTGATCCGAGGCCGGGCGGAAGGACAGGGAGGCAAGCCCGAAACCCGAACCCTCCTCGTACAGCGCGCTCGTGACGTGGGCGCGGTGGTGCGGCTCTTGCCTGGCGTCGGCGGCGCGGAGGGCCGAAACCGCCGCGACCTCGACGTCGAGCCCGCGCGGAAGCGACCGGTTCTGGGTCGTGGACACGTAGTCAAGGGCAGGATCGAGCCGCCAGAGCGCGACGGCCTGGGAAATGATGGCAGGGTCGAGCAGGGGGCAGTCAGCAGTGAGACGGACGATCGCGTCGGCCCCCGATTCCCGGGCCGCCGTGAGGAAGCGGCTGAGGACGTCGTCTTGGCTGCCGCGAACCGCCCGGACGCCGTAGTCCTCAGCGAAAGCGGCGACGGCGTCATCAGCGCCGTCGGTCGAGGTCGCAACGACGACCTCGTCGATACCGTCCGCCGCGCCCGCGGCCCGCAGCACCCATGCCAGGACCGGCTCCCCGCCGAGGTCCCGGAGCACCTTCCCCGGCAGCCGGGTCGACTGCATGCGGGCCTGCACGACGGCGACGACGCGCGCGGAAGGGCGGTCCGCCGTCACGGTCCGACCACCTCGAGGACGTTCTCGATCACCATGTCCACCTGCTCGTCGCTGAGTCCAGGGAAGAGCGGGAGGGAGATCTCCTGGCTGTAGTACCGCTCGGCCTCGGGACACATTCCCCTGCGGTATCCGAGATCCTCGAAGACGGGGTGCCAGTAGGCCGGCAGGTAGTTCACCTGCACGCCGATTCCCCGCCGACGGAGTTCCTCGAAGATCGCCTTGCGGCGATCCGCCTCGACCCGCAGCGGGTAGAGGTGCCACGCGGGGACCGCACCCTCGACCGTGCCCGGGACGGTCAGGCGCGGGTTCCCCCCGAACGCCGCGTTGTACGCATCGTGGATCTCCTGACGACGCCGCCGGAACCCCTCAAGGCGAGCCAGCTGGCTGATTCCGAGGGCGCACAGGACGTCGGGCAGGCGATAGTTGAGGCCGAAGTCATGGACTTCCTGGTGCCACGGCCCCTCGTCAGGGAACCGGAGCGCGTCGCGGTCCCGCACGAGCCCCTGGCCCTTGAACCGTCGCGCACGCCCCGCCAGCTCGGGGTCCGGGCTGACGACGGCACCGCCTTCCGCCGTCGTCATGTTCTTCGTGGGGAAGAACGAGAACGTCGTCAGGTCCGCTCCCGCACCGACCGGCACCCCGTTGAGGAGCGAACCGATCGAATGCGCCGCGTCCTCGAGGAACAGGGCGCCGTGGCGGTGGGCCATCGCCGTGAAGGCCCCGGCGTCGACGGGAAGCCCCGCGTAGTCGACGGCGGCCACCACCCGGGTGCGCGTCGTCATCGCGGCCTCGGCCGAGGCAAGGTCCAGATTTCCAGTGGCAGGGTCGATGTCCGCGAAGACGATCTTCGCCCCCGCGATCGCCGCGGCGGCAGCCGTGGCGACGAAGGTCAAAGGAGTCGTGACGACCTCATCGCCCGCCCGGACCCCCGCGGCAACATACGCGACGTGCAGGGCCGCGGTCCCCGACGTGACCGCGACGGCCTCGGAGCCGCCCGCGACCGACGACAGGGCCCGCTCGAACTCGTCGACCTTCGGGCCCGTGGTCAGCCAATCGCCCCGCAGCACCTCGGCGACCGCCTCGATGTCGGCCTCATTGATGGACTGGCGACCGTACGGAAGCATCCCTCTCAGAACCCCTCTGCGACGATCATCGCCTCGAGTTCCTCGACCGAGAGGAACACCTCGTTCCCGTCGGACTGGTAGCTCCACCCGTCCTTGACCGGGACCGCGCCCTCGGGAACCTCGTAACGCCATCCGAGAAGATGCGGGGTCACAATGTACCGGCCGTTGACCGAGACCGTCCGGCGGGAATCGTCCGCCGCGATCATCTCCTCGTGGAGCTTCTCCCCCGGCCGGATGCCGATCTCATGGGTCGCCGCATTGCGGTCCACCGCCGCGGCCAGGTCCATGAGGCGGATCGAGGGGATCTTCGGGACGTAGAGCTCGCCGCCCTGCATCATCTCGAAGGAGTCGAGGACGAATTTCACCGCCTGGTCCAGGGTGATCCAGAAACGCGTCATGCGCTTGTCGGTCACCGGAAGGGACTTGCCCTCCGCCGCCAGACGGCGCCAGATCGGCACGATCGACCCGCGGGAACCCATGACATTCCCGTACCGCACGACGCAGAAGCGCGTGTCGTAGGCGGCGGCGTAGTGGTTGCCGGAGATGAACAGGCGGTCGGCGCACAGCTTCGTCGCGCCATACAGATTGACCGGGCTCGACGCCTTGTCGGTGGAAAGGGCCACGACCTTCTTCACCCCGGCATCGATGGCGGCATCGATCACGTTCTGGGACCCACCGACATTCGTCCGGACGTACTCGAACGGGTTGTACTCCGCAGTATCGACCTGCTTGAGCGCCGCCGCGTGAATCACGTAGTCCACACCGTGGAAGGCCCGGTGCAGGCGGTCCCGGTCGCGGATGTCCCCGATGAACCAGCGCAGCCTCGGATCGTTGTTGAACATGTTCCGCACTTCGAGCTGCTTGAGCTCATCACGGCTGAACACAACAAGCCGACGAACATCGTGGTGGTCGAGCAGCTCCCGGATCAGCGCCTTCCCAAGAGATCCTGTACCGCCCGTTATCAGAACGGACGAACCCTCGAGAAGGGACATATGCCAAACCACCTTGACTCAACCAGCTATCCGGTCACATCGAGCACACGTGCCGGGACGACCTTGTCCAGCCTACCAGCCGAGCTGTGAGCGACCTTTGAATCACCCTTGGCAGGCAACGACCTTGTAGAGCCGAGCGCTGCCCTGTTGATCGATGAGCTGGACCGCAGGAGAACCCTGCAGGTCTTCGACGCCGTGGTACGGATGGTTCTCGTAGTGAATCTCCTGGGTTCCGAAGTCCAGGACATATTGGACATGGAGGTCTTTGATAGCAGCGCATGCTGCCCCGTTGGCGGGTGCATCGCGCAGCCCGGTGTCGACCGCCTGGATCTCAGGAGTGATCGCGGACAGGATGTGGAGCTGAAGCGTCTTGCGATCCGCGAGAGCGTACGCCAGCGCGGTTCCGGTGTACGGCGAGCCGGCGATGACGCTGCCCGGCGGCACATGGCTGTCGAGCCGATCGAGAAGGGCGAGCTCATCGGATGTGACCAGCGGAGAGTTCGGACGGACCTCGTACATGCTCTTGGCCGCAAGCTCCTCGGCATGCACCTGGCCGCCGTGGGATAGACCGACGAGGGCAAGGACGACCACGACCACGCCGCTGAAGCCCGAGACCGCCCGAGCCCGCGCAAGCCGTCGGTCAGAGGCCCAACCCGGTCGGAAGGACCGAGAAAGGGCGCCCGACGCGTAGCGCAGCCAGGCGGCGATCTGCAGCAGCCCTTCCACGGCGAGGGGGATGGCGGCCATGGGCAGCATCGCAGCCAGGCGGTAGCTGTCGTTGTACCAAACCCCGACCAGGAAGTTGCGGAGAGAGCCGGGAGCGAAGCCCGAGACGACAACGTAGAGGGCGGCGACGACGACGAAGAACCCCAGGACAGCCCGGCGCCCGGGTTGGCGAATGGAACGGTAGATCCCGATGAGAACGAGTCCCGCGATGAGCCACGAGGGATCGAGGCGGACCGGAGAGACGGTCAACGCCTCGCCGGCGGCCTGCGCGAACGTCTGGGTGGGGGGCCAGAACGCGGCTGCCGGATCGGGGCGGACGACTTTCCAGACGACGGCGGCCGCGGCCAGCACCGCCACAAGCGCCACAGAGGGGACCACGACGGGCACCGCAAGCCACTCGCCTCGACGCATCGATGGAGCGACACGTCGGGCGTAGACCTGGAAAGCGGGAAGTATGCTCACCGCGATAAGCGCCATCAACGCACTCGGGTGGGCGATAGTCATGCCAATTGACATTGCGCCGAGCAGGATCCAGGCCAGCCACGCGTTTGCCGGTCGCCGATGGCCCAGCCCCAAGGCATGAAAGAGCTGGCCGACGCAGGCCGGAAGAAGGGCCAGACCCAGGAAATTCGGGTACAGGACGCCGAAGTCCACCATGAGGAGCGGGAAGGCTGCGAAGGAGGCCGAAAGAGCACCCGCGCCGATGAGCGCGAGAGGGCTCCTGCCGAACAGCCGCCAGACCAGATACACCATCGAGAGGGGCCATACCAGGGCGCCGATGGCCAGATTGGCCGCATTGGCCTCCATCGGAATACTTGCGGACGAGATCTGGCCCACGAGCGAGGCGAAGGCGTGCCAACCCGATGGATAGTAGGGACTGTCGGCCATGCGCCCGATCGAAAGCGACGACGCGGAGCCTGTTTCCCGAATGTACTGAAGCGCATTGAGATGGAAGACGTTGTCGAACGTCTGGGAGAAGTTGTCAGGACCCACGAAGACAGAGATCAGGATCTTCCCAAGGAGAACGGCGGGAATCAGGACCGACAGGATATAGACGGCCACCCTCGTCCAGTCGCGGCGACGATCGGGCGCCGTGGGCGCTTCCCGCCCCTCGGTCCGGTCGAAACGCCTCAGTAGGATCCTGAGGACCAGCAGGACAAGGCCAGCCGCCAGGGTCGTGGCCAAGACCGGCCACACAGACCAGGTCGCATGCGCCATGGGCGCAATGGTCGAAGCGACGGCGATGACCGACATCGACAGGGCGGGCGCGACGGCAGGGATCGCGAAGCCGCGCAGCCCCAGGGGTACGGCGAGCATGACGCCGGGAACCAGCAGAAGCAGCACCGCCGCTGTCAGAGCTGGGACGATCGTCAGCCAGTCCACGCGATCCCCGTCCTTTCCGTTGAACGTTCTCGGTCTTGCCTCAGTGCTGGCACGCTGTGATCCGGAACAGCCTGTTCTGACCTACTTGGGCAACCAGCTGGAAGCCCTTGGAAAGTTCAAGGCCCGCCATTCCCGGGTACTCCGTGTTGGCGATGTTCCCGGGAAGGTAGATCAGTTCGTCGGAGGTCAGTGCGTACTCGACGTGCAGGCGCTGCAATGCAGCACAGACCTGAGGATCGCCTGCCGCCTGATTCAGCTTCTCCGCGATCAGAGTCCGGTCCGGAGTCCACAACGTGACCACGTGGGGGAAGAGAACTCTTCTCCCTGACACGAAGTAGGCCCAAGCGCTTCCGTCCCAGGGATTTCCCGCGATCATGGCACCCGGTGGAACCAACGTGTCCAACTTCTCATACAGGGCCAATTCGTCGGACGACATGATGGGCGAGCCCGGCCCGATGTTGTAGTTGCTCTGAGCATGGCGGGCCGCTTGAGGAATGTCTCCCGTCTGGGCTTGCGCCCCGACGGCCAACAGGACGGCGACGGTGGCGATCAGCCTGACGTGGGTTCTCAGCCGCGGCTTGACCCACTCCACGCGGCGAAGTCCTGCCCCGATCCGCTGCGCTACGGCCTTCACGCCCGCAAGCGCAACGAGAAGTGCCATCAGCGCGGCACCGGCGGCAATTCTTCGGAAGTCGCTGTACCACCCACCCGTGAGGAAACTCCTGACCACCGAGTTCGGGTAGCCCGCCACATCGACGAAGAGGACCGCCCACAGCACAGCGCCGACCAGCAGCCAGCGCCACCTCCGCCTTCGTGCACAGACGAACAGGCCGACCACGAAGAGCAGCGACGTCGCGTAGCCGGCAATCCATCCGCTGTGGGTCGTCAAGAAGAACTCGCCCAAGGCTTGCGCCGGCGTCTCGTACGGCGGCCACGAATCACCGAAGTGCGTGATCACGAAAGGACGCAGCTTGACCCAGATCAGCGCCGCTCCGACCAGTACGGCAACGAGCCCCACGGCGGGAACCCATCGGCTGCGACCCGATCCCGGAGACGAGCGGACGCTGGCCGCGAGGCGTGCGACCCACAGGGGAACGAGCACTACTCCAGCTGTCAGCACGGTGTTGGGGTGGACCAGGAGCAGACCGACGCAGCTGACGAGGAAGCACAACGCCGTCGCCGCGACAAGGCCTGCACGAAGGTGACGCCACTTGGCCAGAAGGACACCGAGCGCGACAAAGGCGGGGACAACCGCCATTCCGTAGTAGTTCGGGTAGAGGACACCCCAGTCGACCAGCAGATAGGGGAAGGCGCTGAAGCAGCACGCCAGCGCCGCTGCCGACAGGTCGACGATCTTCGAGTTTCCGAACACGCTCCGCGCGAGGAAGATGACTGAGACCGGCCACAGGACGGCGCCGATGACAAGGTTGACCGCGGCCACCGAAACGGGAATTGACGCCCCCGTCGACTGGACGACCAGGGCAACCAAGTCATGCCAGGCGCCCGGGTAGAGGGCAGCCTGCGTGCCTCCGGCTTCCCTCAGCGTGAGCGACGAGCCGTTTCCGCCGTCGAGGATGTACCGCACGGCATTGAGGTGAAAGACGTTGTCCGCCGTCTGCGAGACCAGGTCTGGAGAGCGGAAGATCGACGTCAGCCGCCTGCCCAGCACCACGACGCTGACCGCAAGTCCTGCAAGGGTGGCCCACGTGACCGGGGTCCGCAGAGCGGCCGCCGACGAGCGAGCACTGGTCTGGGTCTGACGCCGAGGCTCCACGCGCTGCAGCCGAAGGGCACCAACCGACCGTCGGACGCCGTCGTCGGCCGGCAGGCGCGCTTCCATCCGCTTGGCGCCACGGCGGACGGCCCAGAGGACCAGCGCCGACACGATCGTTGCGAGGAGAAGCGGAAGGACCCCCCAGCGGAGATGAAGCCAAGGGGCCACCACGGCGGCCCCGCCCACCAGGGTCGCACTGAGAAGGGGCCCCAGGCCGAAGGCCGCAAAGCCCCTGAAGCCGCCGAACCAGGCGACGAGGGCACCGGGCACGACAGAGATCGCCAGAGCAGCCAGCGCCGGTACCAAGGCTTCAAGCCACACGCTCATCTTCTAGCCCACTCCCCCCGCGCCATCACCCACCGCGGCTCACGCTCCACGCAGAGCCTTCACTGCGTCCTCGACGGGTCCATCCAGGACAACGCGCCCCTTTTCGAGCAGGACGCCGCGCTCACAGATCTGCGGAACGAGATTGAGGTCATGGCTCACGACGACGAGGGTCTTGCCCTCGGCGGCGAGCTCCTTGATCTTCGCAATGCATTTCCGCTGGAACGGCTCGTCGCCGACGGCAAGGATCTCGTCGACGAGGAAGACCTCGGGGTCGGTGTGCACGGCAACGGAGAACGCCAGCCGAAGGTACATCCCGGACGAATAGAACTTGACCTCGGTGTCGATGAACTCCCCGATCTCGGAGAACTCGACGATCGAATCGAATCGCTCGTTGATCTGCTCCTCGCTCATGCCGAGGATCGCACCGTTGAGGTAGACGTTGTCGCGCCCGGTCAGGTCGTGGTGGAAGCCTGCCCCCACCTCGATGAGGCCTGCCACGCGCCCCCGCGTCCGGACCGTTCCGGAATCCGGGGTCATGACACCCGAGATGTGCTTGAGCAGCGTCGACTTGCCGGAGCCGTTGAAGCCGAGGAGCGCGACGCTTTCCCCTTGCTCCACGGTCAGCGAGACGTCGTGCAGGGCGAAGAACTTCTGGCTGAGGTCGCCCTTGCGGCCCTTGATGAGCCACACGAGCGCCTCCTTGAGCGAACGGGTGTGGCGAAGCACGAACTGCTTGCTGATGCTGCTGACTTCGATTGCGGTCGCCACGCTCAGAGCTCCTGCGCGAAGCGGCCTTCGAGCCGCCGGAAGGTGAACTGCCCGATGAAGACCACCACGAGCGAGACTGCGAGTCCGACCGGGAGCCAGATGGTGACGAGATGCGGCGGAAGCTGGGCGGTTCCGCTCGTCGTCGGATACCAGAACGCGTAGTGGAAGATCTCGACAGCGATGGTTATCGGGTTCGCCTGGTATACGGCAAAGAAACCCGCCCCCAGGGTGTTCCGAACCATTGTCCACACGTAGAGCACGGGCGAAGCCCACGTCACGACCATGAGGAGGAGGTCAACGATGTTCTCGAAATCGCGGAAGTAGACGTTGACAGCGCCGAAGAAGAGGCCGAGACCCGTGGCCAGGAGCGCCACAATCACGAACCCGCCGACGGCGGCTGCCAGCTGGAGCACAGACGGATGCCACCCCGAGAACACACACGCTGCGACGAGCACAACGAGCTGGGGGAAGAAGTGCACGCCCGAGACCCATACTGACGCCACGGGAAACAGTTCCCGAGGCAGATAGATCTTCTTGATCAGGCTGCCGTTGCCCACGATCGAACGGGCCGCATTCCCGAGGGCTTCCGTAAAGAAGTTGATGAGGATGATCCCCGAGAACAGGTAGACCGCGTAGTTCTCGGTGCCCTTGTTGAGGCCAAGGAAGACTCCGAGCGCCAAATAGAACACGAGGAATTGGACGCCGGGCTTCACGTAGGACCACAGCAATCCCAGAACCGAGCCGCGGTAGCGGACCTTCAGCTCCTTGCGCACGAGGAGCTTGAGCAGGAATCGCGCACGGAAGGTGTCGGCCAGGCCCGCTCCCACTCCGGGCCTGACCAACTGCTGAACGGTACTCACCGGGAATCGCTCAGCGTATGTTCGTCGAACGTCTTCTTCCATGACTCGATCGAGGTCAGATCGTGCAGAGCGCTCTTGTACTCCGCGGCCAGGGAGCGCCAGCGGGCCAGGAGCTCGCCGTGCAGCTTGGCGCTTTCGGCGAGCATACGCCGCATCACCCGGGGATCCCGCTTGTACCAGGACGCACCCGTCCCCTCGGCGTTCGAGACAACGGCGGAATCGTACTGCGACATCCGCCACCACTTGTTGTCCATGTGCGGAACGTTCGCCTGCGGACGCTCCTTGCTCGTATCCACGACCGGCTTGACGAGCTGCCGCGCCACGGTCTTGAGCGCCCACGGCACGAGGATGGCCTTGCCCGGCCGGCTGAAGCCCTGTCCGTGCCTCGGCGGCTTGGCCATGCGGGGCGCGGGGAACTCGTCGGGGTCGGGCTTGAACACCGCATCCGTGTGCTCCGAGAGCATCTTCCGGATCTCGGGCAGCTTCGTCTCGAGAAGCCCACGGAGTGAGCCCGGCCCTCTGAGCAGATCCTGAAGGGCCCACTCCCGGCCTTGGACCGTGGCGTACTGCATCGACACGAGGTGCTTGATGTCGTCCTGCTGAAGCTCTCGGATCACTCGGCCGCCGAGTTCATAGGGGCTATGGAGCAGGGCAGTGAGGGCGCGGTTCCGCGTGTGGAAGTACGCCTGCCACCCGACCAGATCGTCCTTGTCGATCCAGGAAACGTGCCATACCGCGGCCCCGGGCATGGACACCGTCGGAAAACCGCGCTCCTTGGCGCGCAGTCCGTACTCGGCGTCGTCCCACTTGATGAAGATGGGAAGGGAGAGCCCTATTTCCCGAATGACCGACGTCGGGATGAGGCACATCCACCAGCCGTTGTAGTCAACATCGCAGCGGCGGTGCAGCCAGGGTGTCTGGCGGAGGTTTGAGACGAGGAAGTCGTGGCCGAGCTCCATCTCTTCGCTCGGCAGGGCCGGCTGGATCCGGTACGGGTTGACGATCTCGCCGAACGTGTGGAGCACCGTGCGGTTGAAGAGGTCGAACATGTGACCGCCCACGAGGGTCGGCGTCTTGCAGCGGTCCCCGAAGGTCACGAGCCGAAGGATGCTCTCCGTCTCCACGACGATGTCGTCGTCCATGAGCAGGGCGTAGTCGCTGCCGTTGGCCACAGCCTCGTACATGCCACGCGAGAAGCCTCCCGAACCGCCCAGATTGCTCTGTTCGATGATCCGGAGCCGGCCCCCCAGCTGTGCCTTGACCTCGTCGAAGCCCTCCGCTTGAGCAACCTTCTGGGTGCCCTGGTCCACGATCAGGATCTCCTGGAGCGCCTCGAGCGCCTCGCTGTCTTGCGCGAGCAGACGGAGGTTGTTGAGGCAGAAGTCCGTCTTGTTCAGGGTCGTGATTTGAAGCGTCACGCTCCCCCGGCGTGGCGCGGGACCGGGGGCCTGCCATTCTGCCCGGCTGATCTCCACTGGCTCAGACCCCGCGACGACGTCGAACCAGTACCACCCGCCGTCGCCGAACGGCTTGAGCGAAAGGTCGAAGACCGTCGTCGTCTCTCCCTCGACGCGCTGGGAGTCAACGCGCTGGAGCGAGCCGCGGGAATTGGACTTGTAGACGACGACGGCACCCGCACCGGACGTCGCGACGCTCAGCCTCACGGAGTCGACGTTCGTCCAGCGCCGCCAGTAGCTGGCCGGGAAAGCGTTGAAGTAGGTGCCGAATGACACCCGATCGCCGGGCCGGACCTTCATCGAAAAGCGGGAGACGAAGTCCTCGGAGTGGGCCTCGCGGGCCGGGCTGCTGATGGTGCGCGGCCTGCGCTCGCGATCGGTGGTGGCGTCTCCCGTGGTCGGAAGCTGGACCCCGGTGGCAGTGCCCATGTCCACGTACAGGGGGACGGTGTCCATCTGCGCCTGGGGCGGCAGGATGACGCGCTGGAGCGTCTGCCACTCCTGCTCGGACTCCTCGCTCACGACCTCTTTAACGTCGACCGCCGTCATTCGTCCACGCCTCCGCTGACGAGTGCTTCGCCGCCCGTGAAGTGCGGCTTGATCTTGTTGTCGAACATGCTCAGCGCCGAACCGATGGCCATGTGCATGTCGAGGTACTTGTAGGTCCCGAGCCGGCCGCCGAACAGGACGGAGCTCTCGGACTTCGCAAGGTCGCGATATGCGAGTAGCTTTGCCCGGTCGGCCTCCGTGTTGATCGGGTAGTAGGGCTCGTCGCCCTTCTCGGCGAAACGGGAGAATTCGCGCATGATGACCGTCTTCTCGGTCTGGTAATTGCGCTCGGGGTGGAAGTGACGCGGCTCGATAATGCGCGTGAACGGCACATCGGCGTCGTTGTAGTTGACAACCGAGGTCCCTTGGAAGTCGCCGACCTCCAGGACCTCTTCCTCAAAGTCGATCGTGCGCCATGAGAGGTCGCCCTCTTTGTAGTCGAAGTAGCGGTCGACCGGCCCCGTGTAGACCACGGGAACATTCCCGACGACATTGCCCTTGCTGACGGGCTGCGACTCATCGAAGAAGTCGGTGTTGAGCTGGACAGTGATGTTCGGGTGGTCCGCCATCCGCTCGATCCACGCGGTGTACCCGTGGGTGGGAAGGCCCTCGTACGTGTCGTTGAAGTAACGGTTGTCGTACGTGTAGCGAACGGGAAGGCGCGAGATGATCCCGGCCGGCAGATCCTTCGGATCCGTCTGCCACTGTTTGCCGGTGTAGTGCTTGATGAACGCCTCGTACAGCGGGCGGCCGATGAGCTGGATCCCCTTGTCATTGAGGTTCTGCGGGTCGGTCCCCGCGAGCTCGCCAGCCTGCTCCTCGATGAGGGCGCGCGCGTCAGAGGGCGAATAGTTCGCGCGGAAGAACTGGTTGATCGTGCCGAGGTTGATCGGCAGGGGGAAGACTTCGCCCTTGTGCACGCCGTAGACACGGTGCACGTAGTTCGTGAAGGTCGTGAACTGGTTCACGTAGTCCCACACGCGCTTGTTCGAGGTGTGGAAGAGGTGAGCACCGTAGCGGTGTACCTCGATGCCCGTCTGGGCGTCATCCTCGCTGTAGGCGTTGCCCCCGATGTGATGGCGGCGGTCGATCACCGTGACCTTGAGTCCGAGCTCCTTGGCTGCACGCTCGGCCACTGTGAGGCCGAAGAAGCCGGATCCGACGACGACGAGATCAGCGTCCACAAATTCTCCTGTAATCGGGGCACGCCGATGCCACTGGCACCGGCCTTCCTGCGGTCCAAGACTACCGGACGACGGTGAAGCCCCTTCCCAGCCACCGGGACCGCCCCTATGGACCGCCCCTATGGATGCGGTTGTCCACATAGGGCCCTCGTGCACGCCAAGGCGTCCCACAACCCGCCTAGCCTCGTGACAGGGCTGAGCTGGGGGGACGCATGGAACTGCACGTCACGCTGATCGCTCCGGGGCAGGGACGGGGGCTTCGCGAGCGGGAGGAACTCGTGGCGAGACTGCCGGAGGGGGCAGCCGGGAGTTCCCTGGCACGACTCATCAGCGACACCTATGGAGTGACGGGAATCACGGTCGAAGGAAGGCCGCTGGATTCGCTCGTCATCGGCGGGGCGCCTCTGGCGAACGGAGCCGTCCTGCTGGGCGCCCAGGCGGAATGGAGGACGACGGCGGAACGCCCCGGAGGCCTCCTCCTCGCCGTCCGAAGCGGTCCTGCCGCTGGGCAGCTCATCGCTCTCGAACGCGGTCTGCACCATATCTCCCGCTCTGAGGGCGAC
>NZ_DAIUJO010000016.1:29505-45514 GCF_036848755.1 Sinomonas sp.
ATCTCCCGCTCTGAGGGCGACGAGCGGGAACGGCCCGGCAGGATAGGCCTTCCGGACCCGGAGCTCTCGCGCCGTCATGCCGAGCTCCACGTCACCGACACGGTCGTCCGCCTGGTCGACTGCGGGAGCTCCAACGGAACCTGGCTCGGGAATCTGCGGGTGCGTGAGACCACCCTCGAGGCCGGGCAAGAATTCCGCGTCGGCGCGAGCGTGTGCAGCCTCGAGTTCGAGGGCGAGTCGACGCTTGACCCGCGAGGAGGGTCCCAGCACGGGGAGTCCCTCAGGGTCGTGCGGCGCATCCCACCCCAGCGGACGACGACGATGCTCGCTTTGGGCTTAGCGCCACTGGCCATGGGTCTGGCGTTGGCGCTGTTCTTCGGCCAATGGATGTTCCTGGCCTTCTCGACCATGTCCCTGATCTCTTTGGCCCTCCCCCTCGCCGAGGGGGAGAAAGAGCGACGCGTCTTCAAGCGTGGGCTGGCCGACGCCGTCGAGCAGGATCTGGTCCGCAGAGTCGCCGCAGCGCCTGATGCCGCGCAGCTGTGCCTGGCCTCCGAGGCAGTGTCTGACGTCCCAGAGGGGGCACCGGAAGACGGCCCGGTCTTCGTCCGCTTGGGCACAGCGCGGCTCCCGGCAGACCTCGCCGTCGAGCCTCCGCTGCCGTCGCCGCCGCATCACGCCCGGGCTCCACTGGTCGTGGGCGTCGAGGGAACGGTCCGCCTCGAGGGCCGCGTCACCGAGGTCGAAGGGCTCGTGCGTTTCCTGCTGCTGCAGCTGGCCGTCCTTCCGGCAGCGCAGCGAGTGCGAGTCCACCTTGTGGGTGGCTCGGACCGACTACGGCTCGCAGCCCGTTTCCTGCCCGGGGTCCGCATCCTCAGAGACGGCGACGCGGGCACCGAAGCCGCGCGAAGCCTGGTTCTGGGGGACGGCCGAGACGTGGCCATCCTGCTTCCAGGCGCTCCTGAAGCGAGCACCCATGTCTTCGCGCAGGAATCGCGAAGACACGGTGCCTGGGTCGTGGACGGCACGGGAGTGCTCAGCAGCCACGACACCCTCGTTCACGTCGGCGAATCATCCGGGCTCCTGACCTCCAGACGTCTTCGGTCCGAATTCATCCCCGACCTGCTTGGTTCTGTTCCCTTTGAACGGGCCGCGCGTGCACGAGCAGCGCGTGCACGAGCAGCGCGTGCACGAGCAGCGCGCGGAACCTCACTCCGGCGCTCCTCTTCTGGCGGTACGCCCACAACGGGCGGTCCGCTGCCCGACGCGTGCGGCCTGGACCTGCTCGTCGGCCTCACTCGCGCGGAACTGATCGAAACGTGGAGCGCCCGGTCGCCGAGGAAGGGCTGCTGGCTTCCACTTGGAGTCGCCGAGTCCGGACCGCTCGGGATCGATCTGGTCTCCGGCAGTCCCCACGTTCTCGTGGCCGGGACGACGGGAGCGGGCAAGTCCGAACTTCTGCGCACCATGATCGCGGGAGGGGCTGCCCGGCATTCGCCGGACCAGCTGACATTTCTCCTCATCGACTTCAAGGGAGGCGCCGGGCTCGCACCGCTCGAGGGTCTCCCCCATTGCGTCGGCCTCGTGACCGACCTCAGCGGAGGGCTGAGCCGCGTTCTCGTCTCGCTGCGTTCCGAGGTGGTGAGGCGCGAACGGCTGCTTGCTGAGGGCGGCTGCGACGACATCGACGTCTACGCAGCCCGGAACGAGACCGAACCTCTGCCCCGGTTGGCCCTGGTCGTCGACGAGTTCAGAGTCCTCGTGGACGAGGAGCCTGAATCCCTGCGTGAGCTTCTCCGCATCGCGAGCGTCGGTCGGTCTCTCGGGATTCACCTGATCATGGCAACCCAGCGGCCACATGGTGCGATTTCCGCCGACATCCGCGCCAACGTCGGGTGCGCGATCGCCCTGCGCGTCAGCGGCGCTGCCGAATCCCGGGACATCATCGGTTCCGACCTCGCCGCCCGGGTGTCAACGGCGCTTCCGGGGCGCGGCTATGTGGCACTCGGCGGAAGCGACCCGCTTGAATTCCAGACCGCGTCCCTTCGGCTCGCTCGCAACCCAAGGCTGAACGCCGAACTCGAATCGGCGGCGGAGTGGCTCCGCGGAACTGCTCGACCGGCCGCTCAGCCAGAGGATTCAGATCCGTCGACGGGCCTCTTTGTGCAAGCGGCGCAATCGGCATGGGGCTCGCTTGGTGGGACTCCGGCGCGGCGCCCAGTCGCTGCCCCGCTTCCGGACGACGCCGGGCCCGCGCCGATCGGGGGGCGCCGAGTTCTGCTCGGGGTGGCCGATCTTCCGCAGGAGCAGCGGCTCGCTGCGCTGCGCTGGGTGCCAGAGGCACAAGGACATCTGGCACTCATCGCTGGCAGGTCCACCGTAGCGGGCCCGGTTCTCGCGAGCATCGCGAGCCAGCTCGGCGACGGCCTGCGCCCACGGCACCTGTACATTCTCGACGCTGACGTATGCCTGTCCCATCTGGAGCACCATGTCCGAACCGGAGCCTACGCTCGGCTGGACGATCTGGGGCACGCAGCGCGCGTCATTGCAGGGCTCTCCGAAGCTGCGGCGAGGAGTTGCTCCCCGAAAGGAGCTCCGGAGTCGACCCAGCCCAGCCTCTTCCTCATCATCTCTGGGTGGAGCCGTTGGGTGTCGGCCTTCCGGCACGGGCCCTATTCGAAGACGGAAGGTCAACTCAACGATCTCGTTCGGAATGACCGGTCGTCCGGGCTGGTGCTCCTTGTCGCGGGCGAGGGAGATCTGGTCGGGTCCCGCATCTTCGGCGAGTTCCGCTGCCGGCTCTTTCTCCCGCACGGGACTCCCGACGACGCGCGCCTGGGGTGGCCACGACTTCCCCACGGCCCTGCTGGCCCATCCCGGGGAATCGGGCCATCGCGCGGAGCCGGGCCATCGCGCGGAATCGCCACTGGCCTCCTCGAATACGAGGAGCCCGTTCTGGTTCAGTGCTTCAGCGCGCCAGCACGAAGCCCCCGTTCATTCCCCGCCCCTGACCCCAACCTGAGACCAGCGCTTCGGGTTCTCCCCCTTCCAACTGCCGTAACAGCGGCCCAAGTGGCAGAAGCAACGCTGCGAAGCGCTGCCCTCGGAGAGTGCAGGCAAGGAGAGCAAGGACGCCTCGTGGCCATCGGGCTCCACGGGGACCGTCACGATCCGCTCTCCGTCCCTCTTGGGCCGCGCGGGCTCCTGCTGGTCCTGGGGAGCCCCGGATCTGGGAAGTCCTGCTTCCTCGAGGCGCTTCCTGCCATGAATCCCACCCTGGGCCCCTGGTTCGCGGGAAGCGGCGAGGGGGCATTGCATGACGCTCTCGCCGCCGCGAGAGCCGGGGAAGCACCGATACTCCTCATCGACGACGCTGACGGTCTGGGCGCGAAGGGAGGAGAAACGATCCGTCTGGCTCTCGACGAAGGCGTCTCCGTGATCGCCACTGCCGGGTACGGGGGTCCGATGTTCGGCAGGCTGCCCTTCGCTGTGGCCCGTCCCAGCACCACCGGTATCGCGCTAGGACCTCGTTCCCCGGGCGACGGAGATGCCTTCGGCGTTCGGTTCAACCCCTTGGAACAGTTCGTCCCCGGGCGCGCCATCGCAGTGGTCGGAGGACGCCAGACCGAAGTTCAGCTCGGCTGGCTGGCTCCCGCAGCAAGCGGCCGGCGCGTGCTCAGTCCGGGGGGTTCTCGTGGACAGGCCGCTGCGTGATGGCGAAGACGGGGCGCGAGAACAGAAGGTAGAGCGCCGCCGCGGCCGGGACGAGGATCAAGAGCCCGTAGAAGACGTAGCCTCCCGACATCGTCGGCAGCCCGATGGTCGCGGCAAACAGCTGCACCACCAGCACCACTGAACGCGTCCACCGGTAGCCGCGCCACAAGAGAATGCCGGCAACACCGACGCCCGCACCCAGAACGACGAGGAGCACCATGGTGAAGATCGCTCCCCCGGGAGAAACATGCGCCTGGCCCGCTGCGAGTTCGACCGCGTACATCCCGGCGATGATCAGGAGGGCTAGCGCTTCGAGGAGCACAAGCCCGACGAGGATCGTGAGCTGGATCGGCTTGGAGGGGCGCTGGTCCGAGGCACTGGAAGACTGCACAGGCAGAGACTACCGGGGACGGCGGAAAACCGCCGAGAAGAGGGCGCCGCGCAACGGTTCCGATGTGACGCATCCCTCCCTCTACAGGCCCAAATCCTCCTTCGCCCCCCTTGTTTACACACAGTTAACGTGACAACCTTATGGGAGTTGACCGCGGGGCCCAGATAGGCCCCTTTGCTTTGAGACGCCTCGTGAAAAAGTTCACAAAGGTAGCGTCCCCCGGAACGGAGTACTTCAAGAACCATGGATTGGCGTGATCGTGCTGCATGCCTCGACAAGGATCCCGAGCTGTTCTTCCCTGTCGGGAATACCGGACCGGCACTCCTCCAGATCGAGGAGGCCAAGAGCGTCTGCCGTCGGTGCCCGGTGATCGATACCTGCCTTCAGTGGGCGCTCGAGTCCGGCCAGGACGCGGGCGTCTGGGGCGGAATGAGTGAGGACGAGCGTCGCGCCCTCAAGCGCCGCGCCGCGCGCGCACGCCGCGCCTCCTGAGAACCGCGCCTCCTGAGAACCAGGCCTCCTGCCCATCAGCCAGAACCTCTGCTCCCTGACCCGCCGCCAGAACTTCTGGCCTAGGGATTTCGCCGCCCGTCGCGCCTAGCGCGGCGGGCGGTTCACCTTTGACCGCCGGATCAGCTGCGAGCAGGGCCGGGATGAAGCATGATCGTCACTTCGGTCCCACCCCCTGGGCGCGGTCCCCATTGAATCGATCCGCCGAGCTCACTCGTCACCAGCGTTCGCACTATCTGGAGACCCAGCCCCTCGTGGCGGTTGTGCTGCTCAGGCATCCCCACGCCGTCGTCTGCCACCGTCACTTCGAGCGTCTCCTCGCCTGATTCATCGATCCCGCGCCGCGCGCTGAGCCACACGGTTCCCGAGCGGTCCTCCAGACCGTGCTCCACTGCGTTCGTCACGAGCTCGTTGATGACCAGCGCCAGCGGGGTGGCCAGATCACTTGGCAACCCTCCGAATTCGCCCTCACGCTCGGTCGCAACGTGCTGGTTGCCCGTGGCGACCTCCGCCGAGAGACGGAACTGGCGGTCGATGAGCTCGTCGAAGTCCACATTCTGTGCGAGCCCCTGGGAGAGCGTTTCATGGACCAAGGCAATCGTGGCCACGCGGCGCATCGCCTGTTCGAGTCCCTGACGCCCTTCTTCGCTCTTCATCCGCCGTGACTGCATCCGCAGGAGAGCGGCGACGGTCTGCAGGTTGTTCTTGACGCGATGGTGGATCTCACGGATGGTCGCGTCCTTGGTGACGAGCTCCATCTCACGCCGGCGCAGCTCCGAAACGTCACGGCACAGAACGAGCGCACCGAAGCGCTCACGCTCGTCGCGGAGGGGAATGGCGCGCAGCGAAAGGCTGACTCCCCGCGATTCGATCTCGCTCCTCCACGGCATGCGGCCAGTCACGACGAGCGGAAGCGTCTCGTCGACGAGCCGTCGGTCCTTGAGCAGGTCCGTGGTCAGTTCCGCAAGCGAACGCCCCTCAAGCGAATCAAAGCCGCCGAGGCGTCGGAACGCCGAAACCCCGTTGGGGCTCGCATATTGAACGATCCCCTCCGCATCGAGACGGATGAGCCCGTCCCCCACTCGCGGCGCCCCCCGGCGAGAGCCGGTCGGGGATGCGAAGTCAGGCCAGAGCCCCAGCGTGCCCATCCGGAGCAGGTCGTACGCGCACTGACGGTAGGTCAGTTCGAGACGCGATGGCATGCGCGAGCTGGAAAGGTCCATGTGCGAGGTGACGACGGCGAGCGTCCGGCCATTGCGGACGAACGGAACGGCCTCAACGCGCAATGCCATCTCCGAATTGAAGCTCGTCTCGTGACTCCGCTCGATGGACTGCGTCGTCCACGCTCGATCGACGAGAGGCCTCAGGTCGCCCCGAATCCGCTCACCGACGATGTCCTCGTGGAACACCGTGTGGGTCGTCGACGGACGCACGTGAGCCAAGGCGGTATACCCCTCGCTCGGGTCGGGGAACCACAGGGCCAGATCTGCGAACGCCAAGTCCGCTACGAGCTGCCAGTCGCCCACCAGCAGATGGAGCCACTCGGCGTCGCCAGGCCCGAAATCAGCTTGCTCCCGGATCGTGTCCGTGAAGAGCGCCACGCTACCGCCTTGTCACTAGAGAGAGGCCAGCCGCGCGGGTGCGATCACCCGCGCGGCCTCCGACGCTGCGCCTAGTGGCGCACGATCGACCGGAGCAGCCTCAATGCTACCGAGAGGGAAGCCATGTCGTCGCTCTCGAGTGCGTTGACCTCTTGGAACATCGTGGCTGCGCGGCTGAGCGATTCGGCGTTCTGAGCCTCCCACGCCGCCAATCGCTCCTCCGGCGAAGAACCTGCCGGGGCGAGCTCCATGATCGATCGCGTCATGTCCGCAACCGTGCTGTAGAGGTCGTCCCGGAGAGCAGCACGCGCGAGGGCCTGCCAACGATCCTTGCGCGGGAGTGACGTGATCCGTTCGAGCAACGCATCGATGTTGAACCGATCGAAGACCGTGTAGTAGACGCCGGCAATTTCCTCGACCGTCTCGGAGGAGCCCTGCGAGAGCCGGGCGATGTCGAGGAGCGCATAGCTCTCGAAGAGCTCGGCCCAACGTTGCGCGAATCCCTGAGGAAGGCCCCAGGACAGTCCCCGCTCGAGCCACTCGCGCACCCGGTCAGCGTCTTGGCCCCGCAGGAAATCAAGCAGCCGAGAACGGAGGGCATTCATCGTCGGACCGTAGAGCTCGACGACCTCGCCGATGGTGTGGTTGCCGGTCCCCTGATGGATGAGCCAGCGAACGGCGCGATCCAGCAGGCGACGGATGTCGTGATGGATCGTCGTCCAGTGTTCGGTCGGGAACGATGCCGGGAGCCCGTTCACGGACTCGACCAGCTCGTCTAGCTGGTAGACCTCGCGGAGGGCCACGAAAGCCTTTGCGACGGTGGCGTCCGTCGCGCTGGTCTCCTCGATCGCGCGGAAGGCAAAGGTGATGCCGCCCATATTGATCATGTCGTTCGCGACGATCGTGGCGATGATCTCGCGACGCAGCGGGTGGAGGTCGAGATCGTCCCCGAAGCGCTCGCGCAGCTCGGAGGGGAAATAGTTCCGGAGCGTCGCCCTGAACCAGGGATCGTCGGCGAGATCGCTCTCCCGCAGCGACTCGGTGAGCTCGATCTTCGCGTAGGCGGCCAAGACGCTCAGCTCAGGGGAGGTGAGCCCCTGGCCTTGCTCAAGTCGACGGTGGAGCTCGGCAGTCGTTGGGAGTGCCTCGAGTTCGCGGTTGAGGTCGGCGTGCACCTCAAGCCAGTCCATCAGCCGCTCCAAGGCGGGGCTCAGCGGTGCGACCAGCGAGCGGTCGTTGACGAGCAGGATGTTCTGGTCGATGTTGTCGCGGAGGACGAGCTGAGCGACTTCATCCGTCATCGACGCCAGGAACTCCGCCCGTTCGTCCTCGGAGAGCTTTCGGGCGGCGACCATGCGGTCGACGAAGATCTTGATGTTCACCTCATGGTCAGAGCAGTCGACACCCGCCGAGTTGTCGATTGCATCCGTATTGAGGATGACGCCCTGCAGCGCGGCCTCGATGCGGCCACGCTGGGTGAACCCGAGATTCCCGCCTTCACCGACGACCTTGACCCGAAGATCCCTCCCGTCGACGCGAATCGCGTCGTTGGCCTTGTCACCGACCTGCGCGTTGGTCTCGGTGCTCGCCTTGACGTATGTACCGATTCCGCCGTTGTAGAGGAGATCGACCGGGGCAAGGAGAATGGCACGCAGAATCTCGTTGACGCTCAGCTGCTTCGTCCCCTCAGGGAGGCCCAGCGCGATCCGCACCTCCTCCGACACGGGGATCCACTTGGCAGTACGGGGATAAACCCCGCCGCCAGAGCTGATGAGCTCCTTGTTGTAGTCATCCCAGGATGAGCGGGGGAGCTTGAACAGCCGCTCCCGTTCGGCGAACGAGGCCGCCGGATCGGGGGTCGGATCGAGGAACAGATGCCGGTGATCGAAGGCCGCGACCAATCGGATGTGCTCCGAAAGGAGCATTCCGTTGCCGAACACGTCACCCGACATGTCGCCCACGCCGACGACGGTGAAGTCCTCGCTCTGGGTGTCGACGTCGAGCTCGCTGAAGTGCCTCTTGACCGACTCCCACGCCCCGCGAGCCGTGATTCCCATCGCCTTGTGGTCGTAGCCGACAGAACCGCCTGACGCGAAAGCATCGCCGAGCCAGAAGCCGTACTCGGCAGAGATCCCGTTCGCGATGTCGGAGAAGCTTGCAGTGCCCTTGTCCGCCGCGACCACGAGGTACGGATCGTCGTCGTCATGACGGACGACGCCCAACGGAGCGACGACGCTCTCGCCTTCCTCCGGCGTCGACACCCGGTTGTCGGTGAGATCGAGCAGCCCCCGGATGAACGTCTTGTAGCTTTCGATGCCCTCGGCAAGCCACGCTGCACGGTCAAGCGAAGGGTTCGGCAATCGCTTGGCGAAGAATCCTCCCTTGGCACCTGTCGGAACGATGACCGCGTTCTTGACCACCTGAGCCTTGACGAGACCGAGGATCTCGGTGCGGAAGTCCTCGCGACGATCCGACCACCGAAGACCACCGCGCGCAACCTTGCCAAAGCGGAGGTGGACGCCCTCGACGCGCGGCGAGTAGACCCAGATCTCGAACATCGGCTTCGGCGAGGGAAGGCCCTCGATCTCCGCAGGGCGCAGCTTGATGCTCAGGTAGGACTTGCCGAGATAGTAGTTGGTTCTCAGCGAGGCCTCGATGAGGTTGATGAACGTCCGAAGAAGGCGGTCTGCGTCGAGCGTCGGTACCTCGTCGAGCGCCTCCCCCAGCTCGGACCGGAGCCGCTCGGTTGAAGCCGTCCGCGTCTCGGCGCTGAGGCTCGGGTCGAACCTGGCCTCGAAGAGCGCGATGAGGCGGCGCGTTACCGCCGGGTTCGCAAGGAGCGTGTCCGAGATGAATCCGAGCGAGTTCGTGTTCCCCATCTGGCGCATGTACTTCGCATAGCTCCGCAGGATCACGACCTGCCTCGAGCGCATTCCTTCGCGCAGCACCAGTCGATCCAACGAGTCTGACTCGGCCTCCCCCGAAAGCGCCAGGCTGAAGGAGTTCCCGAGAAGCTCCCCAGTCGCGAGAGGATCGATGCCCGCTGGGTACTTGAGCCCCAAGTCGTACAGGAAGAAGTCTCGCGCGTCGGCCGTCTCGATCTCGAAGGGCTTTTCGTCCAAGACCTCGAGTCCGAGGTTGTGGAAGAACGGCAGGATCTGGCTGAGGCTCTTCGGCTCGAGGAGGTAGAGCTTCACTCGGGCGTCTTCCTCGAGCTCGGCACCCACCCCAGCGGGGACGTAGACCCGGACCGACGGCCGCTCGGCGACCTCGTCGCCTTCCTCCTTCTCCGCCGCTGCACGCTCCTCCGCATACGCTTCGAACCGCTCAATGTCTTCGAGCGCGTCCTCGATGCTGTAGTCGACGCGGTACGACGCAGGGAACGCATCCTGCCACACGGCGGCGAGATGCTCGGCCTCGTCGAGCGGCCGGTTCTCGTGCAGCGCCTGGGCGATGCCCTCGGCCCACGAGCGCGTGGCCGTCACGAGCCGCTGCTCGAGTGCGACGGGATCGATGGCCGCGACGTCGGCATTCTTCGGCAGGCGGATGCGGAAGTACAGGCGAGCCAAAGCGGAGTCGCTCAGGTGGGCGTCGTAGTCGATCTGATCCGAATGGAACTCTCGCTCGAGCTCAACCTCGATCCTTCGACGCACCGCCGTGTTGTAGCGGTCCTTCGGGAGATAGACGACCGCATTCATGAACCGGCCGTAGAAGTCGGGCCGGAGGAAGAGCCGTGTACGCCGCCGTTCCTGCAGGAGCTGGATCCGGGTCACCGTCTCGAACAGCAGATCCGCATTCATCTGGAACAGCTCGTCGCGCGGGTACGTCTCGAGGATCGCGAGGAGATCCTTGCCGGAGTGCGAATCCGCCGGGAACCCGGAGCGGCGCATCACGGCCTCGATCTTGTCCTTGACGATGGGGACGCTGCGCGCGGACTGTGTATAGGCCGACGAGGCGAAGAGGCCGATGAAGCGGCGCTCACCGTCGACCCTGCCTTGAGCATCGAAGCGTTTGATGCCGATGTAGTCGAGATAGGCCGAACGGTGAACCGTACTGCGTGAATTCGCCTTCGTGATCACGAGCGCTCGGCGCTCGCGCGCGTGCGCCTGGCCCTCGGCCGTGAGGTGCTGGAGCGCGTGTGCCCCGTCGCCCCGCAGTAGGCCCAAGCCGCTCCCGTCGACGAGCTCCAGAACGTCCTCGCCGTTCTCCTTCTTGAGGTCGTATTCGCGATACCCAAGGAACGTGAAGTTGCCTGCCTCAAGCCAGTGCAGCAGTTCTTGGGTCGGCTTGAGGTCTGGGATGTCCTCGCGTCCCACGACGTTGTCGAGGTCGCGAGCGATGTCGAGGGCCTTCGAGCGCATGGCTTGCCAATCATCGACCGCGGCGCGCACGTCCCCGAGGACCCGGAGCAGACCGTTGGTGAGCTCAGCTTTGCGAGCGGCCGGGAGCCGATCGATCTCAATGGCGATCCACGACTCCATATGCGTCGCCAGATCTCCGTCGGCCACGAGGTGGCTGAGCTTCGGGAGCGCGGCCGTGTCGCCGCTCGTGAGCCCCCACTGCGCCGGGACCCGCTGGACCTCGACGAGTGACCCTCCGTTGCGCTGGCGGGTCACAACAAACATGGGATGCACGACAAGGTGGATGGCGCAGCGTCCACGCACGAGTTCGGCGCTCACCGAGTCGACGAGAAACGGCATGTCGTCGGTCACGATGTAGACGACACTCCGACCGCCCTCGTCGACCACTTCGACCTTGGCGGCACCTGGGCTCCGCTGCTCTGCGAACGACCGATGATGGCGAGCGCGCTGGGCCAGGGTGGCTGCCGGATAAGACTGCCTGTCCTCTTCGGCAAGATGCTCGTAGTAGTCCGCGAGGAAACGGGCCTCCTGCTCGGCGGTGGGGAACGGTGTCTGCTGTGCAGTTCCGGTCGACACGGTAAAAATCGCCTCCAGAGGAACGGATTCCGCGCTGCCGCATTGCAGCGCTGTCTTGAGCCTAGCGCGGACCCCAGATGCCTGCCCTAGCATTTGACACAACAGATCGTCGTTTTCGCTGTTCGGGCGAACAGACGAGATCCGCTATAGCGGCTCGTACAGTGCTCTGAGGAGCGGCTTCCAGCAGAGTTTGTCCCGCGAAGAGAGCCGCGTCGACCGTCTCGGCGTCGAAGGGAATGAGCCCGGCGATAGGCCGAGCGGGGCCGAAGCGTTCCCACGCATCTCGCAGAGACCTGTCGGGAAAGCGCCCCAGGGCGCCCCTCCTCACCTTGTTGAACACGATCTCGGGAGCGGCAGCGGGGACCGCGTTCGCCAGTTCGTCCATAGACCTCACAAGGCGCGGCAAGCCGACGGCGTCAGCCGCGCCCACCGCCACGATCCTGTCCGCCATCTCGAGGACACGGAGCGTGGCTGCATTGCGCCGGGGTGCCATCGTGTCGAAGGAGAGCTCCTCATCGGCTTCGAGACAGAACCCGGCGTCTACCACGACGTCGTCCGCCCCACCGCGGGACGCTTCGAGGACCGCTGAGAGCGATGCGGCCCTCAGCTCATTCCACCGATCGGCCCGCGTGATGCCTGTCAGCACACGAAGCTCTCCGCCCTGGGTGACGGCCGGGACAGCGAGGCGCTGGAGTGCCGTCGGGTCGAGGTGTCCTTGGTCGGCGAGCCGACACGCTTGAGCAAGACCGGCCGACTCATCAAGCAGCCCGAGATGCGCAGCGATACTGGGCCCGTACGTGTCTGCATCGACAAGAACGACCCTTCGGCCGCGCGCTACCAGCTCGGCCGCGGCATTCACTGCGAGCGTCGTGCGCCCCGGGGAGCCGATGGGTCCCCAGAACGCAATGATTCGAGCGTTTGAGTCGACTCGAGGTTCGGCCATCTCCCCCACTGCCGACTCCATGACGGCCTCCCCGCGGAGGCCGGCACCGACCAGATTGGGGGAAGGGAGAGACCCGCCGACGGAGAACGACGAAGCAGGCGGGCAGTCAGCGATCGCCGACCTCGCCGCATGGTCGGCCGCACGCGCGACCAGCTCCTCGAACTGCTCGCCGAGAACGTCGACGGGAGCGGCGAAAGCTCCCAGCCCCTCGAGACGACGCCTCTCGCCGTCGTCGTCCGACAAGCACACGACCCCCACGCCCACCGCGAGAAGTCGATCGACGAGGGTCATGGTGACGTCTGCCGTGCCTCCGGCGACCACCGCAACCCGAGCCGCCCCGCTCTGACAGGCAGCGATGAGCTCTGCGAGCTCCTCGCATTCCCGCACGACCGCAATGCCGCGACCAGTGCGGCCAAGCTGCTCACGCACCTCGGCGAAGTCCGAGCCCATGACGACGACGGGAAGTCTCATCGGGTGCGTCCTGACGGATTCCAGACGACCGAGATTCTGGCCTTGTTGGCCTGCGCGGCCAGCAACTGAGGCAGCTTGTCCGGGTCCACGAGCACGTAGACGACAGTTTCCCGAGGACCTCCAAGACCTGGAGCTGCCGACTGGACCTGGGCGATTTCCGAGGCCGGAATGAGCAGCTTGGGTTCGGCAAAGCCATTCCGCCCGTCCGGCAGGGCAACCCAGACGTCGGCACGGGTTCCCGCGACTGCCTCCGCCGGGAGGGGTTCCTGCAGACCGATCGCAACCGGGCTGCGACCGAGGACATCTGCACTTCCGAGGCTGGACGCCGGGATGAGGTCGCCCTTCGAGACGCGTTGCACTGCTACGCGTCCGCTCGGGAGGTCCCCTTCGGCGACGTAGCGATCAAGCGCTGCACCGAGCCTCACTTCCACGGGCACGAGCTGATCCAATCCCACAGGCTGCCCGACAGGAATATCGTCCTTGGCCGCGTAGACCACGTTGCCCGCTTCCGCCGACCGCACGAGACCGACGACCCCGGCGACTGAGGCAAGGACCAGGAGGAGACCCAGAAGAAGCCTCGGGTCCTTCCATGATGGCTTCCGCAGTCGAAGCCCCGCCTGCGTCCCGGCTGTGCTCATGCGGCGCTCCCCCAAACGTCACGTCCTCGCGCGCCACTGACGGCGTCCAGAGACCATGGTGAGGCCAGAGCTCCCTACCACCAACAGAGAGGGTCAAATCACGCCAAACCTGCTGCATATCCGTCAAATAGGTCTCGGGGCTGGCAGGATGGAGGCATGCCTCGGTTCCTCACCCTCGCGGACGTCTGCGAGCAGCTGCAGATCAGCGCCGCCCAGGCCTACGCCCTCGTCCGGAGCGGCGAGCTCAAGGCGATTCAGGTCGGCGGCCGCGGCCAGTGGCGAGTCGAAGACGTCAAGCTCGAGGAGTACATCCAGGAGAGCTACGCCAAGACCGAGCGGATGGTGGCCGAACAGCGCCGCTCTCGGCCTGCAGACTCCTGAACTGTTGGCCGTCAGCCGGCCTGGGCGCGACCCCTACAGCTGAGAAATGACCGCGACAAGCGAGGCTGTCGGGACAAGCGTGCTTCTTCGCACGGCGCGAAGTGACGCGTCCGCTCGGCGGCTGATGAGCTCAAGGTAATCCCGTCCGACAACGTCGATCATCCCGAGGGCGGCGCCCGGCTCGCCAGGTGCCACGTCGTAGTGGCAGAGGACGGGCGAGCGGTCACGGGCGAGGGCCCGGAGGGCGGTACCAATGCTGAGGGAACGCCGCACGGATGAGGATTCAGGCATCGCTTCCCGGCCCGCCCCACTGATCGCAACGACGGCCCGCATCGGCATGAGGATGCTGCGCGGAGCTGCGTCGATCACGCACCATTCCTCGGCCAACTCGACGATTCGGCCGTGGAAGCGAAGTCCGCCGCGGAGCACGAATTCGAGGGAGGCCGACTGCCCACGCAGCCGATCAACGAGAGAAACGGACCCCTGTTCAGCGCGGGCCAGTTCGTTCACTCCGGACTCGAAAGCCGCTCTCTCAGCGGCGGCTACTTGTGCTTCCAGATCATCGAAAAGGCTCCCCCAACGCATGGGCCCACCCTAGGCAGGCCGCGTGTGTGGAGCAATCGACGCCGAACGACGGTAGACACTACTTGTCAAAAGTGCTCAGACTGTCCTCAGCTGATCAAAACGGATCAAACGACACCAAGAAGCATTCTCGGACATCTGAAATAGGGGGACCAGATGAAGCCAGCAGCACGGCAAGCACCGAGCGACGCCATTGCAGCAGGACTCGTTCTCGCAGCGGGATCCGTCCTGGCTGCCGCTGGACGCGTGATTGCTTCAAGCCGGAGCCCTTCGGATGCTGAGTCACTCCTCGGAATCTGCGCAAGCGCTGTGGGCTTGATCATCGTCGCCTGGTGGCTCTTGGCGATGACGTTCGCCGTCCTCGCCGCTCTGCTGCAAGCTGGGGGACGGCAACGCGCGGCCCGGTGGGCGGCCGCGCCCGCTCCGCCCTTCATGCGACGACTCACCCTGGCGGTTCTTGGAGCGACTCTCGCAGTAGGTCCCGCGGCGTATGCAGAGGAGCAGCCTCCGGACCCCACGTGGCAGGCCGCAGCTCCCCTCGCGGCCGCCTCCGTTCCCCGCGAAGCTGCCAGCAGTCCCGGAGCGCCCAGTGCGTCCGCAGTGCGTGAACAGGACCCGCAGCCAGAAGCCTGGACGCCCAGGCCCGTCCCGACCTCGTCCGGCCCCCTCACTCGTCCCGAACTACGGGCGACGGCGACCCCGTCGTCGGCGGTCGAGGTGCGCCCCGGAGACTCCCTCTGGAGCATCGTTGCCCGTCATCTGGGACCACGGGCCGACGCCGTCGATGTCGCCGAGATGTGGCCATTGTGGTTTGAGGCGAACCGCAGCGTGATGGGAGACGACCCCAACTTCCTCCGTCCGGGGCAGCTGCTCCTCCCACCGAAGCCATGAGTAGAGGAATGCTGCGAGAGTCGACGATGCACTCACCGACGGAGGAATCACGATGAGCGCGGACTCACCCCTGGGCTCCCCTGCGACCGCCGCATCCCCGCCGTCGGGCGGGGGACTCGACGGAACGTCGGCGCTTGCAGCCCCGCCAGCTCCGCCGCCTCCCCGCTCGCTCCATGCCGTGGGCTCGAACGCCGAGAAGCACGCGGTCGAACAGCTGGCGGCGCGCATCACTGGCGCAGCCGTGGAAGTGCTCGCGGGACAGCGGCCCGTCCAGCAGCTCGCGCCGTGGATGTCGCGTGACCTGCTCTCACGGCTCCAGCTGCGGGCAAACCTTGGACGCTCCGATCTGGCGCCACCCCGTTCACGCGCGACGCAGGCCCACCGCGCGTCAACAGTCACCTCGGCCCGAGCGAGCCTCGTAGCCCCGGGCGTCTACGAAGCATCCGCAGTCGTCTCGGACCGCCTGCGCAGCCGCGCGGTCGCTCTACGGCTCGAACACCTCAGTGGGAGCGGGTGGCGAGTCACCGCGCTCGAGATCGGCTGAATCAGCGGCGACGGTTCTTCGCGCGCCGCGGCGCCTGCTGGCCTGATCCGGGCCCCGTCGCTCCTGGCCGGTTTCCACGTGAACCATTCTGGGCAGCCTTCGCGGACCGTGCTTGCTCGACGTGCGTCTCTGTCGAACCGTCCTCCGCGGGGGCGCTGTACTGGAGCTGAGCGGGGCGTTCGGGCGCTTCGATGCCAGAGGCCGTCGCAGGAGCGCCCTCGGGGGCGGCCTCGGCGGCCTGCACCTCGAGGTTGTAGAGGAAGCTGACGGACTCCTCGCGGATTCCCTCCATCATGGTCTGGAACATGGCGAAGCCCTCGCGCTGGTATTCGACGAGCGGATCCCGCTGGGCCATGGCGCGCAGGCCGATGCCCTCCTTGAGGTAGTCCATCTCGTAGAGGTGCTC
>NZ_DAIUJO010000017.1:0-4747 GCF_036848755.1 Sinomonas sp.
GAATCCCTTCCCGCACTGCCGCTGTGAGGACGCGGTGGTCTATCCCGGCCAGTCGTAGCGCGTTCGAGGAGGCAAGGCTATGGACGGGCCACCGGGCGGCGAGCATTTTGGTGAGGTCTTGAGCGGACATGGCGTCAGTCTCGTGGAGCGAGGGCCAACCATGGCGCGCGAAGTTGCTCTATGTGGACAACGGCCGTCCCTCGGGGGCATAACCGTCCGGCCTGCGGGACGGTTATGCCTGGCGGGGACGGTTATGCCTGGCGGGGACGGTTATGCCTGGCGCTGCCCAGCCTCCGTCTGGTCCTAGGCCGTCTGGTCGGCCGCCGCCCGGTCCTGCGCCGTCTGGTCGGCCGCGGCGCGCAGGGCGGAGCGGCGTCGGCGTCCCCCGAGCAGCATGTCGGCGGTGAGCACCACGAGGGCGAGCCACACGATAGCGAAGCCAGCCCACCGCTCGGGTCCCATGTGCTCGCCGAGAAGGGTCACGGCAATGAGGAACTGCAGGAGCGGCGCCATGTACTGGAGCAGGCCGATCGTGGTCATCGGGAGCCGTCGGGCCGAGGCCCCGAAGAACAGCAGCGGAACGGCGGTGACGATGCCGCTCGCGGCCAGGAGCCAGAAGTGTCCCGGGCCGTTGCCCGTGACCGTGAGGGTGCCCGCGGCGGCGAGCCATGCGACCGCGACGAGGGCGAGCGGCGTGAGCACAACGGTCTCGACAGTGAGACTCGTGACGGGGTCCACCGTGGCGCCGACCCGGTTCTTCACGAGGCCATAGAAGCCGAAGCTGAACGCAAGGATCAGGGCGATCCAGGGCACGCGTCCGTAGGCGACGGCGAGCACGATGACTGCCACAAAACCAATGCCGACGGCGGTCCACTGGAGCGGACGCAACCGCTCCTTGAGCACGATCACCCCGAGGAGCACGCTCACAAGCGGGTTGATGAAGTAGCCGAGGGACGCTTCGATGGCCTGTCCGCTCAACACGCCATAGGTGTACGTGAGCCAGTTGATGCCGATCAGGACGGCGGCGACCGCGAGGGCCCCGAACCCCCGGCCCGAGCGGAAGACGGTGGCGAGCGAGCCCCACGACCGCGTCACCGCGATAAGCACGAGGCACACGACGAGCGAGAACAGGACGCGGTCCGAGACGATCTCCACCGGCCCAGCCGGGGTCAGCGTAATGAAGTAGAGCGGCAGAAGCCCCCACAGGCCGTACGCCCCGATGCCGTACAGGAGGCCGACCGTGGTGCGCCGGGCTTCGGCGGTGTTGCTCCGGGCGGCGTTGCTCCTGGCGCCGCTGCTCCTGGCGGGGGCCTTCGGGGCCGTGTCGTCCCGACCTGGGCCATCTGGCGCCGGATCGTTAGTGGCTGCGTCATTCTGGGCGGGCGGCTTCACGGTCACGACCGTACAACGGCATTGATCCTGTCAGGTATTCCGCCGCCCCCACACCCCAGCCGCGCACAGGCGGAGCGCGACGGCGGCCGCAATGGCCCCCACGGCGACGAGCGAGACGAGCACCACGAGCTGCACGATCGCGGCCTCGACCGGGCTCGCGCCCCCGAGCACCATGCCGACAAAGGCCCCAGGGAGCGTCACCGTGCCGACCGTGCGAGTCTGATCGAGGGTCGGCAGGAGGCCTTCGCGAGCAGTGTGCTGAGCGACGAGGAGCCGCGCCGGCAGCCATTCGAAGCCGAGCGCGACGGCGGCCTCGACCTCCCCGCGGCGCACCTCGAGTTCGGCTAGCACGCGGCGTCCGGCGAGGCTCGTCGTCGTCATCGCTCCGCCCACCTGCTGCCCGAGGAGGGCGATGAGCGCGAGGCCGTTGAACGGCAGCACACCCGTGGCGAGCAGGATGAGGGCGGCCGGCAGCACGCCCGCACCGATCGGTACGGCTGCCCACCACCATCGGTGCGGATCGACTCGCCTCCCCGAGGTCGCAACCGCGACGGAGAACATCGCCAGGGCGAACGCCAGGGCGAGCCACGGATTCTGGCCCAGCTGGGAGACGAGAAGGGCGACGACGGCGAGCTGGCCGACGGCGCGCAGGCTCGCCGTGATCGGGGGGAACCAGCCGCCGTCGAGCGCCCAACGGTGGACCGCGGCGGCGAGGGCGGTGAGGAGGACGACGGCGACGACGACCCCGGGCCCGAGGCCTAGAAGCGTCGAACTCTGCACCCGAACTACAATAAGAGGCTGCGTGCCCAACACGGTGCGCCCGCTGCCGGAAGGATGCTCCCGTGACCAACGTCTCTGCCCGACCCCTGCGCGTCGCCGTCATCGGCGCCGGGCCCGCCGGTGTCTACGCGGCAGACATCCTCACGAAGTCGAACGAGGTCAAGGACGCCCAGCTCGAGGTGAGCATCGACCTCTTCGACCAGTACCCGGCACCCTACGGGCTGATCCGTTACGGCGTCGCGCCCGACCATCCGCGCATCAAGGGCATCGTGAACGCGCTCCACAAGGTCCTCGACCGGGGCGACATCCGCTTCATCGGGAACGTGACCTACGGGCGCGACGTGACCCTGAGCGACTTCCGCCACTTCTACGACGCGGTCATCTTCGCGACGGGCGCGATCAAGGATGCGAAGCTCGACATCCCCGGTGCTGACCTCGAGGGCTCGTTCGGCGGAGCGGACTTCGTCTCGTGGTACGACGGCCATCCCGACGTGTCCCGCGACTGGCCGCTCGAGGCCAGGGAAGTGGCCGTGATCGGCAACGGCAACGTGGCCCTCGACGTGGCGCGCATGCTCTCGAAGCATGCCGACGATCTGCTCGTCACGGAAATCCCCGACAACGTCTACCAAGCGCTCAAGCGGAGCCCCGTCACGGACGTCCACGTCTTCGGCCGCCGTGGCCCGGCGCAGGTCAAGTTCACCCCCCTCGAGCTGCGCGAGCTCTCGCACTCGCGCGATGTCGACATCGTGCTGTACCCCGAGGACTTCGAGTTCGACGAGGCATCAGACGAGGCGATCCGCACCAACAACCAGGTCAAGACGATGGTCAACACGCTCGCGAACTGGATTGCAGAAGACCAGGACACGGGCGCATCGCGCCGCCTGCACCTGCACTTCCTGCACAGCCCGGTCGAGATCTACGACTCGCCGGAGACCCCCGGGAAGGTTGCCGGCATCCGATTCGAGCGCATGGAGCTCGACGGAACGGGCAACGTGCGGGGCACCGGCGAGTACGAGGACTACGCGGTGCAGGCGGTGTACCGCGCGATCGGCTACCACGGGTCCGAGCTCGCCGAGCTCGAGTACGACGTTCACCGCGGCATCATCCCGAACGACGGCGGCCGCGTCCTCGACGCGAACGGGAACCCGGTCCCCGGTGTGTACGCGACAGGCTGGATCAAGCGAGGGCCGGTGGGACTCATCGGCCACACCAAGGGCGACGCGCTCGAGACGATCGGCTGCCTGCTCGAGGACCGCGATTCCCTCGAGCCGGCGGAGAACCCGGACGAGCACGCGATCATCGCGCTGCTCGAGGAGCGGGGCGTCGAGTACACGACGTGGGAGGGCTGGAACGAGCTCGACGCCCACGAGCGCGCCCTCGGCGAGAAGTTCACGGCCGAGTCGGCGGAACGCGGGGCCACTGTGCAGCGCGAGCGCGTCAAGGTCGTGCCCCGCGAGGAGATGGTGCGCATCTCGCGCAAGAACGCGAGCTAGCGCATCAGGCTCTCGAGCAGGGTCGAGACGCCGGCGGAGCTCGCCGGAAGGGGCTCGACGTCGGGTGCGGGCATGAGGGCGGTGACGGTTGCCCCCACTGAGCTGCGCGGCCACGGCCCGCACGTTGCCCATGCTGAGCGTGAGCTGCCCTGGGTTTCGTCATGACGCGGAGAACTCAGCGGGAGGGAGCGGCGTCATAGAATCGGCGGAGCGAACTCCAACGTCATTGCGACCGTCTAGCCGGAAGGACGTTCCATGACTGCGAGTGCTGATGCTGAGGGCACAGCTGCCCCCAGCGATGCACAGCTCATCGCCGAAGTCCGTGCGGGGGCGGCCGAGGCGTACGCGCAGCTCTTCGAGCGGCACCACAGCGCCGCCGTCGGGCTCGCGCGCCGCTACGCCCGCAATGCGAGCGACGCCGAAGACCTCGCCGCCGAAGGCTTCGCGAACGTGCTGACCGCGCTGCGGGGCGGCTCGGGCCCGGACGCCTTCTTCCGCGCGTATCTGCTCACCTCCATCGCCCGGCTCGCGGCCAGGGGAAACGTCAAGGCGAGCCGGCAGACGCTGAGCGATGACATGGAGCGGTACGAAGGCGAGCAGCCCTACGACGATCCGGTCCTCGCGGGCTTCGAATCCGACGCCGTTTCGATGGCCTTCAGCGCGCTCCCCGAACGCTGGCAGGCGGTGCTCTGGTACACCGAGGTCGACGGGATGCAGCCGGCCGCCGTCGCCCCTCTGCTCGGGTTGTCCCCGAACGCCGTCTCCGCCCTCGCGCTGCGAGCCCGGGAGGGCCTGCGCCAGGCCTATCTCCAGGCTCACGTCGCGACAGCGGCGGCCGACGACGGGTGCGCACCCTTCGCGGACAAGCTCGGCGCCTATGCACGGAGGGGGTTGAGCCCGCGCAAGGAGCAGAAGGTCCGCGACCACGTCGAGGACTGCCCACGCTGTTCCGCGGCGCTGCTCGAGCTCCAGGACGTGGGCGTCGGCATGCGGGCGGTCATCTTCCCGCTCGTGACGGCGCTGCCGTTCGCGGCCGGCGGCGCGGGGAAGGTCGTGGGCGGAGGACTCGCGCTGGGAGGAGG